>WGMV01000025.1 GCA_016124905.1 bacterium | reverse complement strand
GCCCGCACGGTGCAGGATGCCATCAACCGCACCATGCAGGCAGGTGTTGCCAAGGCCAAGGCGGTGACCAGCGTGAAGGTGAACACCGGCAGCTACAACATCTATTCCTACGACCCAAACCCGCAACCGGCGGGCAGCAAGGCCAAACCCAGGCTGAAATGGCGCGGCAGCCAGACGATTGAACTGGAAGGCAAGGACAGCGCCGCTGTGCTGGATTTGACCGGCAAATTACAAGATATGGGGTTTGCCATGAATGGCCTCAACTATATCCTGTCTACCGAAAAGGCGGAAGGTTTCCGCGACCAATTGATTGCCCGCGCATTGGGCACGCTGAAGGCACGCGCGGCGCTGATGGCCAAGAGCTTGGGCAAATCCAGCTACGAGCTGCTGGAAATCAATGTGGATTCCAACGCCAATGTGGTGCCCTACATGCCAAAGGCCATGATGATGCGGGCGGAAGCCGGGGCTGCGGCGGATATGGCAACCCCCGTGGCCGAGCCGGGGCAGACGGATGTGACGCTGACCGTGGGCGCATCCGTTCTCTTAAAGCCCTAGTTGTTAATGGGCCTTAACCTTTGGCTCGCCTTTTGGGGCGGTGTATGTCATAATAGCGTCATACGCGAATGCTAAAAAAGATTATCCCAACAGGTGAGCATCAGGTTTAAGCCGATGGAAGAACAGCGTTTTTACAGTGCCCCGACGGCCGCCGAATATGACGAGGCGTATCAGGAAATCCTCGTGATTTATGATATTGCCGAAGAGCTTGCCGATACCCCCAATCACCCGCTGGCGCGTTTTCAGGACGAGCAGGTTGCCGTGGTGGAGCCACTGGTGGACGAAGTGCTGGATGCCGCCGATGACCTGAGCCAGGGTTTTTGCGAATTCGTGCAGCAGCCGGACAAGGGCAAGGCCGCCAATGCCTTCAATATGCGCGGCGCGTTTCAGCGTATGTTCAAGGCCGTGAACCGTACCATCAGCCAGATTCAGGAAGTGGGCGGCGAGGTGGGTGAAAACCTGACCGCAACCGTGGTGCCGAGCCTGGAAAAGCTGGTGCGCCATACGGAAAAAGTGTTCAGCCGCCTGGTGGTGCTGGTTTCCGTCACCAAAGAAACGCTGACCAAGAAGCGTGAGGAATTTGCCCGCATGATGAGCGTGGAAGCCCATGTGGCCACGCTGATGAAGGCGCAGCAGGCTGCGCTTGGCGGCCACGGGCAGTAATCCCGTTTTTTCATCATGACCGTTACCCATGTTTTTGACATCGCACTGGGGTTTCCCGTGCCCGGGCTTGACGCGCTTGCCGACGGCCGGGTGGATGATGCGGCGCTGACCTATGTGGCCGATCATTTTTATGCCAATGTGGTGGAGGGGGCCTTTTACCGCCATGTGCTGCATCTGGTGGAGCCGGTGACCGAGGCCGGGCTCAATTTTTCCACTGCGTTGCACATACTGGAGCATTTCCTGCCGGAAGAACAGGCGGAAGCGGTGACCGGGCTGTTTCACGACCGTTTGCTGCGGCATGCGCATGAGCAGTTTATGGACCATGCGCCTTCCCGTAACATCCTTCCACCCGCATTCAAGCGTGCGCCGGATGGGGTTATTCAGGCCGTCTGTCAGGACCTGTCGCGGTGCGATGCCATTGATACGGGGCATCTGCCGCCCTTACCAGAAGACAGGGGCATGATCTGGAATACGGCCATGCTCTTGAACAGCCTGGTTCTGGATGCGCAAAAAGGCGCATGAGCCCTTTATGCTCTGTCGCCCACTAGGGCTAGACATCCCTGGCCGGGAGGGGTAAAGATATAGCCCCTCCTTTTCCAGACAGGCAATGCATGGACCAGTCCCATATCGTCGTTACCGGCGCCAAGGAACATAACCTCAAGAATGTCAGCGTTTCCATCCCACGCAATGAGTTGGTGGTGATCACGGGGCTCTCGGGATCGGGCAAGTCGTCTCTGGCGTTCGATACCATCTATGCCGAGGGGCAGCGCCGCTATGTGGAGAGCCTTTCGGCCTACGCGCGGCAGTTTCTGGACATGCAGAACAAGCCGGATGTGGAAAGCATCACCGGCCTTTCGCCCGCCATTGCCATCGACCAGAAGACGACCAGCCGCAACCCGCGTTCCACGGTCGGCACGGTGACGGAGATTTATGATTACCTGCGCCTGCTTTATGCACGCATCGGCATTCCGCATTCCCCCGCAACCGGCCTGCCGATTGAAAGCCAGACGGTCAGCCAGATGGTGGATGCGGTGATGGCCCTGCCTGAAGGGGCGAAGATCCTGCTGCTGGCGCCCATCGTGCGCGGCCGCAAGGGCGAATATGTGAAGGAATTGCTGGAAGCCAAAAAGAAGGGCTTCACCCGCGTGAAGATCGACGGCGCGATGCATGAGATCGGCGAGCACCCGGCGCTGGATAAGAACAAGAAACACGATATTGAGCTGGTGATCGACCGGATCGTGGTGAAGCCGGAGATTGAGCGCCGGTTGGCGGACAGTTTCGAGACGGCGCTGAAAATGGCCGATGGGCTTGCCTATGTGGAGTTCGCCGCGGCGGCGGGGGACCATAAGAGCGGTGACCGGATGACCTTCTCCGAGAAGTTCGCCTGCCCGGTTTCCGGGTTTACACTGGCGGAAATCGAGCCGCGCCTGTTCTCTTTCAACAGCCCATTCGGCGCCTGCCCGGAATGCGACGGGTTGGGGGCGGAGACATTTTTCGACCCCGAGCTGGTGGTGCCGGATACCGGCAAAACGCTTGAGGAAGGGGCGATTGCACCATGGGCGGGTTCGTCGTCGCGTTATTACGTACAGACGCTGGCGGCGCTGGCGCGGCATTTCAAGCTTAGCCTGCACAAGCCGTTCCGCCAGTTGAGCGAGGAGCATCAGCAACTCATCCTGCATGGGTCGAATGGCGAGAATGTCCAGTTTGATTACGAGGACGGCATCCATCGCAAGCGCGTGGTGAAGCCGTTCGAAGGCGTGATCCCGAGCCTGGAGCGCCGCTACCGCGACAGCGAACCCTGGATGCGCGAGGACCTTGAGCGCTATCAGAACAGCACGGACTGCCATGCCTGCAATGGCAACCGCCTGAAGCCCGAAGCGCTTTGCGTGAAGGTCGGCAGCCAGCATATCGGCGAAGTGACGCGCCTGCCGATCGAGGATGCGGTGAGCTGGTTCGAGAAGCTGCCGAAAAAGCTTTCCTCCAAGCATAACCAGATCGGCGAGAAGATCCTGAAGGAAATCGTCAACCGGCTCGGTTTTTTGAAGAATGTGGGGCTGGATTACCTGACGCTATCGCGCGAGGCGGGCACGCTTTCGGGCGGGGAGGCGCAGCGCATCCGCCTGGCGTCGCAGATCGGCTCCGGCCTGACGGGCGTGCTGTATGTGCTGGATGAGCCTTCCATCGGGCTGCACCAGAGCGACAATAACCGCCTGCTGGCGACCTTGCGCCATCTGCGCGACCTCGGCAACACGGTGCTGGTGGTGGAGCATGATGAGGACACGATGCGCGTGGCGGATTACCTGATCGATATGGGGCCGGGTGCGGGCGTGCATGGCGGCTATGTGGTGGCCGAAGGGCTGCCGGGCGAGGTGATGGCCAACCCCAACAGCATCACCGGGCAATATCTCAGCGGCAAGCGCAGCATCCCGGTGCCGGAAACACGCCGCAAGGCCAAGCAGGGCAGGCACATCACCGTGGTAGGTGCGCGCACCAACAACCTCAAGAACGTGACGGCGGACATTCCGCTGGGCAGTTTCGTGTGCTTCACCGGGGTTTCGGGTGGCGGCAAATCCAGCCTGGTGATTGAGACGCTCTATAAGTGCATCAACAAGAAGCTCAATGGCAGCAAGGATATCCCCGGGCCGCATGACCGGATCGAGGGAATTGAGTTCATCGACAAGGTAATCGAGATCGACCAGTCGCCCATTGGCCGCACGCCGCGCTCCAACCCGGCGACCTATACGGGGGCGTTTACGCCGATTCGTGACTGGTTCACCGCCTTGCCGGAAGCCAAGGCGCGGGGTTACAAGTCCGGCCGTTTCTCCTTCAACGTCAAGGGCGGTCGCTGCGAGGCCTGCCAGGGCGACGGGCTCATCAAGATCGAGATGCACTTCCTTCCGGACGTGTATGTGACCTGTGACGTGTGCAAGGGCAAACGCTATAACCGCGAAACGCTGGAAGTGACCTACCGCGACAAATCCATCGCTGAGGTGCTGGACATGACGGTGGACGAGGCGGTGGATTTCTTCAAAGCGCAGACATCGGTGCATGAAAAGCTGGTGGCGCTGCAGGAAGTGGGCCTCGGTTACATCAAGATCGGCCAGTCGGCCACGACGCTTTCGGGCGGGGAGGCGCAGCGCATCAAGCTGGCGCGCGAGCTGGCGCGCCGATCGACGGGGCGTACGCTCTATATCCTGGACGAACCGACCACCGGGCTGCATAGCGAGGATATCAAGAAACTGCTCGGCGTGCTGCATCAGCTGGTGGATTCCGGCAATACGGTGGTGGTGATCGAGCATAATCTGGACGTCATCAAGACATCGGACTGGATCATCGATATCGGCCCGGGCGGGGGCGCCAAGGGGGGGCGGATTCTTGCTACCGGCACGCCGGAGGCGATTGCCGAAAACCATGCCAGCGTGACCGGGCCGTTCCTGGTGCCGCTGCTGGGCAAGCAACCTGCCAAGGGAAAAAAACAGGCGAATGAGCCCAAGGCCAAAGCGCCTGCCAAACCCGCCAAAGCCACCAAAGGCGCGCGGAAAAAAGAGGCTGCCTGACACATGCCCCCGCACTGGCATGTTACGGCCACGGATGCCGCATCCCGCTTGAGCATGGCGGATAAACCATTTGCCGAGTTATTGCGCCACGGCAGCATGAGCGTGGAGCTGTTTGCTCCGCAAGGCGTGGATAACCAGCAGCCGCATGAACAGGATGAGCTTTATCACGTCATTTCCGGCCATGGGTTTTTTGTACTGGAGCAGGAGCGCGTGACGATTGCCGCCGGTGATGTGCTGTTTGTGCGGGCAGGCAGCGAGCACAGGTTTGAGGATTTCAGCGATGATCTGCTGGTGCTGGTTGTCTTTTGGGGACCAAAGGGTGGTGAATGACCCGGCTTTTATAACCATCGGTTTTTTTAGAAGCATTCCAATGACTTATGCATGTTAATATCGATATCGATACAACCGCTTTCCCTTATACATATCATGTATAAAAAACCCATATGAAAATAATGCCATTCAGCTTTTGTTAAGCCCTTTGTACCAGTTTCGGTCATGTAATGACCCTGATGATGGCACGAGGCCCGTATGAATATACTCCGTTTATCCCGCAGTCTTTCCTTCCAGTTACAGTCGACCGCGATTTTCCTGTCGCTTGTGGGTATCGGGTTTGCGTTTAAGACCTATTCGCATATTTTCCATACCTTCGGTGCGGAAGCTGCCGTTCCCTTCATGCGCGACCTGCAGATGCAGGTGATTGCGGCGCTGGCGGTGAATGTGGTGGTGGGCGCCATTATCTATCAGATTTCGACCAAAAAAGTTCGTAACCTTGGGGAAACCATGCGCAGCCTGACCGAGGGCGATCTGGAGGTTGATGTTCCGTATATTGCTGAAGGCACGGAAATCGGCAGCATGGCCCGCAAGGTAGAGATTTTCAAGAAGAATGCCGTTGAGAAGCGCCTGCTGGAAGAGAAGCAGAAAGAAGGCGAAGCACACATGGAGCGCGACCGCAAACAGGCTATGCGCGACCTGGCCGGGCGCTTTCAGGAACGTGTGCAGCAGATTATTCATGCCGTGGCCGATGCTTCCGGCGAATTGCACAAAACGGCGGAGAGCATGGCGCTGGAAGTGAGCTTTGCCAGCAGCAAGGCGGAGAATGTGAGCTCGGCCGCCACGTCTACCTCCGGCAGCGTGCAGAGCGTGGCCGCGGCTGCGGAGGAAATGTCCGCCACCACGCGCGAGGTGGTGCAGCAGGTGCTGCGTTCCAACGATAAGGTGAAGGATGCGGTCTCCATCACGCACAAGGCGGATGGGATTTCGCGCATGCTGGAGGCTTCCGCCCTGAAGATCGGCGAAGTGGTGCAATTGATCGATAATATCGCCAACCAGATCAACCTGCTGGCGTTGAACGCCACGATCGAATCCGCCCGCGCGGGTGAGGCCGGTAAAGGTTTTGCCGTGGTGGCGGGCGAGGTGAAGACGCTGGCCAACCAGACGTCGGACGCCACCAAGGAAATTGCCGGAAATGTTAACCAGATCCAGGATATCTGCAATCAGGTGATCGGCGCCTTCTCCTCCATCAATGAGGTGATCACGCAGGTGGAGGGCTATACGTCGGCCATTTCGGGCGCCGTTGAGCAGCAAAGCGCCACCACCAACGAGATTGCCCAGAGCATGTCCACCGCCGCGGGCGCCACCACGCGCATCAGCAGCGATATTGAAGAAGTGAAGCAATCCGCCAGCAAGGCGGCAAGTGCGGCGCAAAACGTGCTGACGGCATCGGAGACGCTGACGATGGAATCCGACAAGCTGAAGCAGGAAGTGCAGCATTTCCTGGAAGAGATCGCTTCCTAGGCGTTGCATGGGGCGAGTGAAGGGTCTCGAACCCTCGACCTCCAGAGCCACAATCTGGCGCTCTAACCAACTGAGCTACACCCGCCATGCGTGCCGCTGAAACAGCCTGCGTGGCAGCAGGCTCAGCGAGGGCCGCAATAAACGCGAGATTGAGCGCAAAGTCAAGCGCCCGGATGCGGGTAAAACAGCCGAAAAACTTAACAAAGCCTTACAAAATCCCTTCGCATTTGCAAAAAGCCTGCTATAAGGCGGAATCCCTCCATTTGGCGCTGTTTCCTATGAAGAAAATCGAAGCCATCATCAAGCCCTTCAAGCTGGATGAGGTGAAGGAGTCTCTTCAGGAAGCCGGGGTTGCCGGGTTGACGGTGACGGAGGTGAAGGGCTTTGGCCGCCAGCTTGGGCATACGGAACTGTATCGCGGGGCGGAATATGTGGTGGACCTGCTGCCCAAAATCAAAATCGAAGTGATTGTGGAAGATGCCCAGGTGGACAAGGTGATTCAGGCCATCCAGACCACGGCGCGCACCGGCCGCATTGGCGATGGCAAGATTTTCGTCATTCCCGTGGAACAGGTGATCCGCATCCGCACGGGGGAGGAAAACGAAGAAGCCGTCTAGGTTCTAGCTGCAAGCCCAGCCGCTGGGCTTGCAGGTATAACCATCACTACCTTAACAACCCCAACGCCAAAGGACCCATCATGGCCAAAACCAGCACCGCTCTCAAGCAAGGCGATGCCGCTGAGCAACTGCTCAAGCGCATGCGCGACGAGGAAATCGAATTTGTGGATTTCCGTTTTACCGATACCAAAGGCAAGCTGCAGCACACCGCCTTTTCCGTGAAGCAAGTGAATGCCGGTACGTTTGAAGACGGCGTGATGTTTGACGGTTCCTCCATCCAGGGGTTCAAAAACATCAATGAATCCGACATGATTCTGATGCCAGACGCCGCTTCCGCCTTTATCGACCCGTTCACCGCGCAGCCGACCATGAACGTGTTCTGCGATGTGATTGAGCCCGCCACCGGCCAGGGCTATGTGCGCGATCCGCGCTCCACCGCCCGCCGCGCCGAATCCTACCTGCAGGAAACCGGCCTGGCCGATACGGCCTATTTCGGCCCGGAAGTCGAGTTCTTCATTTTCGATGATGTGCGTTTTGACAATAACATGCGCGGCAGCTTCTACGAGATCGACAGCGAGGAAGGCCCGTATAACAGCGGCCGCAATTACGAAGCCGGCAACTTCGCCCACCGCCCGCGCGTGAAGGGCGGCTATTTCCCCGTGCAGCCGGTGGATTCGCTTTCCGACATCCGTGCGGAAATGATGAGCACGCTGGACATGGTCGGCATGGAATCCATCCTGCATCACCATGAAGTGGCTCCGAGCCAGTGCGAACTGGGCTTCATGTTCAGCACGCTGATGAGCAGCGCCGACAACATCCAGAAATATAAATATGTGGTGCATAACGTCGCGCATTCCTACGGCAAAACGGTAACCTTTATGCCCAAGCCCATTTTCGGTGATAACGGCTCGGGCATGCATTGCCACCAGTCCCTCTGGAAAGCTGGCAAGCCGCTGTTTGCGGGCAATAAATATGCCGATCTGTCCGAGATGTGCCTCTATTACATCGGCGGCATCATCAAGCATGCACGCGCACTGAACGCCTTCACCAACTCCAGCACCAACAGCTACAAGCGCCTGGTGCCGGGTTATGAGGCGCCGGTGATGCTGGCTTACTCCTCGCGCAACCGTTCGGCTTCCATCCGCATTCCGTATGTGAACAGCCCGAACGCCAAGCGTATCGAGGTGCGCTTCCCGGATGCGACGGCCAACCCGTATCTGGCGCTGGCCGCCATGATGATGGCCGGTCTGGACGGTATCCAGAACAAGATCCACCCGGGTGAGGCCATGGACAAGAACCTCTATGACCTGCCGCCGGAAGAAGCGAGCAACATCCCGACCGTGTGCCGTTCCCTGCGTGAAGCGCTGGAATCGCTGGATAAGGACCGCGCCTTCCTCAAAAAGGGCGACGTGTTCTCCGACGACCAGATCGACGCTTACATCGCACTCAAGATGGAAGAGGTGCTGCGCTGGGAAATGGCTCCGCACCCGATCGAGTTCGATATGTATTACAGCGTGTAGTCAGCCGTATTGCAACGAAGGCCGCCCTTCAGGTTATGGAGGGCGGCCTTTTTTGTTCATATAAAAATTGTATGAGAAACATATACGTATATTCGTATGTTTTTGACATTCATATATACGGCGTATATGAGGGGGAAAATCTCAGGAGTTTCCTATGTTTAAAGTGACAATTGGTTCCGTGGTGCAATTGACGCCCGGCGTATGGCGTGCGATGGTGGAAAAACAGGACCTCGCCATTCTGGGCGACAGCAAGGCCCCCAAGGCGGATGTGGCGGTGGTGCTGCTGGGCCGCGCGGATTACGACAAGCGTTCCCGCACGCTTTCCTTCCCGGTCAAGAATGTGCAGTTTCTGGCGCGCGGCAAGGGCATGGACGTGGTGTTCATCCAAAGCAAACTTTACACGCTGGATAAGACGACCAAGAGCGAAGTGATCGCCGAGCCCAAGCGCAAGCCGGGCCGCCCTGCCGGCAGCAAGGCCAAGGCGGGCAAGAAGGCCAGCGTGACGAAGATCCCCGCCAAGCGCGGCCGCAAGCGCATGTCCCGCGCGGCCGAAGTGATTGGTGACGAGCATTATACCAAGCTGCTGGAAGGCGCGGGCAGCGAAGTGCAGCAACTGGGCAAAAAGCTGCTTAACCAGGTGCGCGCAGCCTATAATGCGCCGCTCAAGCAGCAGCCGACCGACCAGTATCGTTTCTCGCAGACGGGGGATAATTTCTGGTCCGTCCGCATTCAAAAGCGCGACAAGTCCCTGCTGGTGACACTGCGCGGCACGGCGGAGACGCTGGGTTCCACCAGCCTGAAGCTGGAAAAGGACCGCCCCGGTTTCTCCAAGGTGAAGCTCACCAATGCCAAGGAAGTGGACGAAGCCGCCAAACTGCTGGTGAAGGTGGCTGAGAAAGCCCAAAAGCCGGTTGCGGCCAAGAAATCCGCTTAATTTCATTTCTTCGTATCAAAAGAAAAGGCCGCTCATCATTGAGCGGCCTTTTTGTATGCATGCGGGCGTGATTATTCGGCCTGCATGAATTCTTCGTCGGTGTCGTCATTATATTGTTTTTCCAGGCGCTCGTGGCGTTCCTGGGCTTCGATGGTCAGGGTCGCGATCGGGCGGGCTTCCAGGCGTTTGATGCCGATGGGCTCGCCGGTTTCCTCGCAATAGCCATATTCGCCTTTTTCGATTTTGCGCAGGGCATAGTCGATCTTTTCCACCAGTTTCAGGTAGCGGTTGCGGGTGCGCAGTTCGATACCGGTGTCGGTTTCGATGCTGGCGCGGTCGTTTAAGTCCGGCTCCTGCCAGTTTTCTTCCTTCAGGTGCTTCAGCGTCTCGCGGGATTCGGCCAGGAGCTCCTCTTTCCATGCCACCAGCTTCTGCCGGAAATATTCCAGCTGCTTCGCGCTCATGTATTCTTCTTTTTCGCTGGGCTTGTAGTTGGCTTCCAATTTAACGGTCATTATGAACCCCCTAGTTATCAGAGCACGGGAGATTAGCGGAGCTTTTCCAGCTTCGCAAGTTCCACCTTAGCGCGGGTGTCGATTTCGTCCATCACCAGCAAAAGCCTTGGGTCCATCACATCCTTGCGGCGGCTGGAGACCAGATGCTGAATGTCTTTCAGCTCTCCCATGCTGATGCTGCCGAGCAGCAGCATGTGGCGAAGGCGGTCAAGCCGCTGAAGCAGGGCTTCGCCGCGCTCCTGCTCCTTTTTTTCCGGGGTGCCGTCCTCAAGATTGGGGATGACGGGGGGGATGAAGCCCAGATTATTGACGGAAACCGGCGCGCCGGTTCCATAACGGCCTTCCGCTTCGGAAAGCGCGTCCGCCCAGGCGGCGGAATCGCTGCTGCCGACGCCACGTTTCTTCTTCAGGTCGCCGGGTTTGCCAACCCCGCCGGGACCGCCAATTTTGAAATCGTTCATTCGGGCAGCCTTTCCATTGTGGCCATGCCTATCTTAATCCTCACGCGGCGACAATACTAGTTTTTTGGCCATATGAAACCTGCCCCGGTCAGGTTTCATCCTTTGCCCGACCTTCGCTACGCGAAGGCTTCGTGCCAATAGTGGCGCGGGTCCTCAAGGGGCCGGTCGCTTCGCTTCATTATCAGGAGTTTACTTGCTCAACACCATTTGCCCTGTGGATAAGGAGCAGTTGGCACGATTTCTGCATAGTGGTTTCGAATCACTTTGATTGGTGCGAACCATGACCCGATATACACAGACACTCGCCTTGCCCCCCATCGGTTGGAGCTGGGTATTGCGTATCGTCCAGATCAGCTTCCTTTCTATGATCTTCGTATGGTCCATGACCCAGCAGGCGGATGCGACCACGGCGCGCATCAAGGATATCGTGACATTCGAAGGCGTGCGCGACAACATGCTGATGGGCTATGGCCTGGTGGTCGGCCTCAACGGCACGGGCGATAAGATCCGCAACAACAAATTCACCGAGGAAAGCCTTGTTTCCTTCATGGAGCGCCTCGGCGTGAACACCCGCGGGGCGGACCTGAAATCCCGCAACGTGGCGGCCGTGACGGTGACCTCAACACTGAAACCCTTTTCCCGTGGGGGCACGCGCGTGGATGTGACGGTGAGCGCCATGGGCGATGCCAAAAGCCTGCAGGGCGGCACGCTGCTGGCTACTCCTTTATATGGTGCGGATGGTGAAGTATATGCCGTGGCGCAGGGGCCGGTTGCCATTGGCGGCTTTCAGGCAGGCGGCGATGCGCAGAACGTGGTGAAAGGCGTGCCAACCAGCGGGTTCATTTCCGACGGGGCCATTGTGGAGCGCGAAACGCCGTTTGCCCTCAATGATATGCAGAACACGCGCATTTCGCTGCGCAATCCGGATACGACCACGGCGCATAACGTGGCCAACGCCATCAACGAACATCTCGGGCCGGGCTCCGCCGAAGTGCTTGACCCCGCCACCATCGCCCTGACGCGTCCGCGCGGGTTTGGCGGCAACATGGCCGGGTTGATGGCCGAAGTGGAGAATCTCCGCATCGATGCCGACCAGCCCGCCCGTATCGTGATCGATGAATCCACGGGTACGGTGGTGATTGGCGAGAATGTGCGCATTTCCACCGTGGCGGTGGCCCAGGGCAACCTGACGGTGAATGTGCAGGAAGACCCGCAGGTGGCCCTGCCGGGTGCATTTGCCCCTGAAGGCACGCCCGCCGTGGCGGTTCCGCGCACCAATGTCGGGGTAACCGAAGGCGGCACCGGCAAAGTGGCCATGCTGGAAAGCGCACCCACCCTGCGCGAGCTGGTGGACGGGCTCAATGCCCTTGGCGTCGGCCCGCGCGACTTGATCACCATTCTGCAGGCCATCAAGGCATCCGGCGCGCTGCAGGCCGAAATCGAAGCACGGTAGGAGGTTTTATGGGTAATTTCACATTCGGCATCTCGCCCGGTTCACCCGTTGGGGCCATTACCGCCATCGATGAAGCCAGCCGCAAAAAAGCCCAGATGCTTCAACAGCAGATGCGCGGTAATGCCGAGGTGGCCAACAGCGCCGCGCATAAGCGCAACGATATGAAGCTGAAGCAGATCGAGGATAAGTCCAAGGAGTTCGAATCGGTCTTTCTGTCCGAGATGCTGAAGCCGATGACGGAGAATCTGGAGAACCCGGCGCCGTTCAATGGCGGCTTCGGCGAAAAGATGGTGCAGAGCCTGCTGCTGGATGAATATGCCAAATCCATGACCAATGCCGGCGGCATTGGCGTGGCGGCGGATGTGAAGCGCCAGATGCTTGCCATGCAGGGCATGGACCAGGATTCCGTGCAGGCCAAGCTGCCCGGTATGGAACCGCTTTATGCCATTCCACGCGTGTCGGATTCCGCCATGAAACCCAGCGCGCCTTCTTACAGCACCCCACAACCCGCAGAGCAGGAGTAGATCATGCAGTTTCATCCTTCCCAGCATTCCGTGCCGATGACCATCGACATGCAGCCCGCGCTGAACGCGCCGATTCTGGATGTGGAAACGCTGATCCATATGACGAGCCGCCTGGCGCATATCCTGGTAGTGGAGATTGAATGCCTCAAGGAAATGCGCATTCAGGAACTGGCCAAGATGCAGGCTGAAAAACATAAGCTCATCACCGCGCTGGAAGCCATGCGCTATGAAATGGACAACCATCCGGAATGGGTGCAGGAACTCGACCGCGAGGAGAAGGAGCATCTGCGTGAAATCAGCCGGGTGTTTCAGGATATTCTGAAGGAGAACCTGCGCCATTTGAAAGTGGCTTATCAGGTGAACCAGGATGTGATCGGCGCGGTGCGTGAAGCGCTGATGCAGAACAGCCAGTCCGTTGGCCTTTATAACCAGCGCGGAAAAGACAACCGCGCCATGCTTGCCACCCAGTCGCTTTCCATGACCATCAATGACACGGTGTAGGGCATAGGCATGGTGACGAAGGCGATTGATAAAGGGAGATTACCATGGCGTTAAGCCTCGCGCTCAATAATGCGCTTTCCAGCCTGCGGGTGAACCAGTCCGCCTTGAACGTGCTTTCGCAAAATATTTCGAATGCGAACACGCCGGGCTATTCGCGCCAGAATCTTCAGCTGGAATCGCAATATGTGAATAATTCCGGCGCGGGGGTGAAGATTGCCGATGTCACCCGCAACGTGGACCAGTATCTGCAGCGTACTACCCAGATGCAGGCATCCATCACCATGGATTCCTCCGTCATCAGCGATTACATGGACCGCGTGCAGCTGGTGACCGGCAAGCCCGCCTCGGATAATTCGCTGAACGCCTATATCGACAATTACTTCTCCGCCATGCAGGACCTGGCCGACAGCCCGGACAAGGCCTCGCTGCGCGAGAATGCGGTGAAAACGGCCAGCACGCTGGCGCGTTCCATGAATGATACGGCCTATGGGCTTGAGCAGCTGCGTTACGAGGCGGAGCTGGATATCAGCCGCGAGGTCAAGACCATCAACGATACGCTGACCAAGCTCTATGACGTCAATATCGCCATCGCCAATGCCGATGCGCTGAAGCAGACCAAGGTCGGCCTTTACGACCAGCGGGATGCATTGGTCAATCAGCTCAGCCAGTCGCTCGATATCCGTGTGCGTTACCTCAAGGACGGCCGCGCGACGGTGGCCGCCGCAGGGGGCATCGGCCTGGTGGATTATCAGCTGCACCAGCTGCAATATACGCCTGCTTCGGGCGTGGATACGTTCATCAATGACGGTACGCTCGGGCCGATTACGTCCACCGCGGTGGACCGCAAAACCTTCAAGCCGCTGGCGCCGCCCGCCACGCTGGTGGCTGCCAGCACGGAAGGCAGCTTCTCCACGCCGATGAAGAGCGGCAAGCTTTACGGGCTGCTTCAGGTGCGCAACGTCAAGATTCCGGAAATTCTGAACACGCTGGATACGCTGGCCCAAGGCGTGCGCGAGAAGATCAATGCCATCCATAATGACGGCGCCGGTTTTCCGCCGCCGGACACGTTGACCGGACAGGTTGCCGTGGATCCGCAGGAAGTACGCAACTGGCAGGGGTCCGCCCTGATCGGCATCGTCAATCCCGATGGTACACCGCTGGATAATCCCTATCCGATCAATGACCCGCTTTCACAGGAAACGGGTGGTTTCCGCCCCGCGCAGCTGAACCTGAACTTCAACTCGGGCGAGGGCGATGTGGGCTGGCATACGGGCCAGACTATTGCCGATGAGATGAACGCCTATCTGGGGCCGCAGGGCGCCAAGTGGGAGCTGGGCAATCTCTCCAACGTCCGCCTGGTTTCCAACATCGAGAACGTGCCGCAAACCGGCGCGCTTTCGCTGGATTTCGATTTTGAGAATATTTCCGACAATACGGCCACGGTGCAGATACTGGGCGCGACCATCAACGGTTTTCCTGCCGCGGGTGTTCCCACCACGGCGTATAATGTTAATGCCGGTTTTACCGGGCGCACGGGCACGGAATGGGGCATCACGGGCACCGGCGTTGTGGGGCCAAACACGATCGACGTGACCATTCAGGTGACGGACGCCAATGGTAACGTGTCCACCGATACGCTGACCTTCGTGGTGGATAACAGCGTGCCGGGGGAGATCAAAAACAACCGCTTCATCGCCACGACTTCAGGCGGGGGTAATGCCTACCAGGTGTTGCCGAGCGATCCAAGCGCCATCGCCCGTGCCGAGTTCGTGAATGACAAGGGACTGCCCGTTCAGCCGGGTGAATATGGTTATCTGAAAATCAACACGTTCGATCCGGATCACCGCATTGCGATGTCGGAAGGGACTTCCTACGATAACGGGCGCCTGTTCGCCACCCCGCCAGAGGTTGGCACCGGCAAAGGGATTTCCCATTATTTCGGGCTGAACAACTTCTTCAACGAGAACAATAATTTCGTGAAGAACACACCGTATCTGGGCAATGATACGTTCAAGAATTCGGCGCTGAACCTGTCCATCCGTACCGATATTATCGACCATTCGAACTATCTGAGCACCGGTAAACTGACGCAAACCCACCTCGGCAGCGTCGGCGGCAAGCCCGTTTATACCTACGAGCTTGGCGCGGGGGGCAAACAGGCGGTGCAGGCGATGGCCGATCTCGGGCTCGCGCAGGCATCTTTTGCGGAATCCGGCCTGCTGCCGGTGACGGACCAGACATTAAGCGGCTATTCCTCGTCCTTCCTTGGGGCGACGGCGGCCGTGGCTGAATTTGCCAAGCAGCAATATGACAATGACAATCTTCTTTACCAGACCTACCAGTCCAAGAGCGATGCCATTTCCGGCGTCAACCTGGACGAAGAGGTGGGCAATACCATCATCTATCAAAATGCCTACAGCGCATCGGCCAGGGTGATCACGGTGGTGAACTCCATGTTCGATGCATTGATGAATTCCTTCTAATAACGGCCACTTTGTTAAACGGATAACGCCATGCTTTCACGCATCAGCACCCACGCCTACCTCACCAATGTGATTACCGAATACGGTAAATCGCAAAACAATATGGCGATTCTGAACCAGCAGATTTCCAGCGGGCTCAAGGCCACGACCTTTCAGGGGCTGCACGGTTCGGTGGAGCGGGTGAACGCGTTTGAAAACAAGCTGAAGACCACCAATCAGTATATCGAATCCAACGATCTGATCGGCGCGCGGCTTCAGGTAATGGGTGATTCGGTGGATAATATCGCCAAGATAGCCGATGATGTGGCCAAGCTCATCATCCAGTCCAAGGGCGCAACGGAAGCCCAGTTCGGCGCATTCCTGAACATCATGAAAGCCAATGTGAACAACGCGGCGGCGCAGCTGAACACCAATATCGGCGGAAGCTACCTGTTCGCAGGCGGTAAGACCACGGTTGCCCCGGTGCAGGTTCCCGTGCCGGACAATGCCATCACCGGTACACCGGATTCGCTTTATTATAATGGTGACGACGAAACGTTGAATGCGCGCGTGACCGATACGTTGCTGCTGAATTACGGCATCAAGGCCAGCGATGACGGGTTTCAAAAATTATTCGCCGCCATGAACACCGCCATTGAGGCTTATCAGACGGGCGATAACAGCCTGCTGGACAAGGCGCTTGATCTTGCCAACCAGGCGGCCGACGGCGTGAACGTCACCAAATCCCGCATCAACGGCAATATCGTGATTCTGCAGGATGCGAATACCTACCACGAATCCACCAAGGCCTATGTAAAGGGTGTTTATGGTGACGCCGTGAACACGGACACGGTTGCCGCCAGTACGGAACTGGCCGTCAACAATAGCGTGTTGCAGGCGTCATTCCAGGCATTCTCACGTATTTCAGGATTAAACCTAGCCGACTTCCTGCGTTAAGTGACAGGTAACGGCTTTGGCGTTATAACCAAAGGAGGCAACCATGCTCGCACTATCTCTCTCCAGCCAATCCGGCAAGCCGGAACCGCTGACACCCACGAATGCATTACTTGGAGCTGCTATGAATACCAGCGCTTTACCTACACCGACCGACAGCTTGAAAGAGCAACCTTCCACGCGCGAAGTGAACACGCGATTCGGCAAGGTCACGGTCAACAAGGATCGCGCCGTGTTCTTCCCCAAAGGTTTTGTGGGCATGCCCGACAAGCAGTATTTCTGCATGGTGGATTTTCCGCTCACCAAGCTGCCGCGCTTCAAGCTGGTGCAATGCATGACCGACGATGATCTGGCCTTCATGGTGCTGCCGGTTGAGCTGACCAACGAGTTCATTGAAAAAGAAGATATCATCGAAGCCTGCAAGACGCTCGATATCGCCCAGGCCGATGCGGCCGTGGTGCTGGTGGTGACCATTCACCGCCGCGTGAACAGCGTGTCGCTTTCCGTGAACACCCGCGCGCCGATCTTTATCGACACGGCCAAGCTGACCGCCGCGCAGTATGTGCTGCCCAATAATATCTATGAGATCCGCCAGATGATCAGCTCGGCGGGGGTGATGCTCGAAGGCACCTACGACGACTAAGCCTGGGCGCTTTCGGGTTCCGGTGGCAAAACGCTTAGCTTTCTGCGTTTCCAATCCTCACGTAGCGCTGCTACGCTCCGGTTGGAAGCCTCGAAATCGTCGCTTTTTTGCACACCAGAACCCGAAATCATCCCAGCCTTTGCCCCTCTAAAGGAGGCGCTGGTGTTTCGCTTTCGGTGGGGCTACAAGATTTCCAATAACATAAAGCAGGGTGCAGGTGCCGCAGGGATTGCAGATCGCATTGCTGGAGAAGTTTCATTGCCTGGGCGCGGAATGCGAGGATACGTGCTGCCGCGGGTGGGACATGCAGATGAATGCGCGCATTCAGGCGCTTTATGCGGAAAAGGCGCCCGATCTTCTGGCCGCGGTGGCGGAAGGGCCTTCCGGCGCCATCATGAAGCGCGACCCCGCCACCGACGCCTGCATCAAACTTGAAGCGGGGCTTTGCGGCATCCATCGTGACCGGGGCGAGCAATTCCTTGGCGATGCGTGTTATTTTTACCCGCGTTCCACCCGGCATATCGAACATAATGTTGTGCAGTCGGCCGCCTTGTCATGCCCGGAGATTGTGCGGCTTGGGCTGCTGCAGGATGGCGGATGGGATTATGTGGGCGGGGAATTCGAGCGGCTGCCGGAGGCATTGCGCCATTACGGTGAAGGTGTTTCCGGCGAGGCAGCCATTGCGATGGTCACCTCCTTTTTGCATCTGGCAAAAGGTGAGGGCGCCGCTTCGGCCCTGATGGGGGATATTCTCTCCGTCAGCCAGTCGCTGGACCATCTGCCCGCCGAGTCCTGGCCGGAGGCGGTGCCGTTTTATATCAAAATGGCCGCAGGCCGCCGTGCCGCTCCGGAAAAGGACATACTGGATATTTTTCGGTTGCTGCACGCGCTGGTGATTCTGTTCGGCGGGACCGGCAAAACGCCGTCGCCGCGTTTGCAGCGCGTGCTGGATGCGGTTTCCCAATGTTTGAACGCCGAAGTGGACTGGCAGGCCAAAAGCCTCATCACCCCGGAAAACTGGCAGCATGTAAAGACCGACCTGCGTGCCTGCTGGCAGGCGAATGCCGAGAAGCTGGAGCCGGTGCTCAAGCGGTGGATTCAGGGGCAGGTCAGCCTGCATCTGCACCCGCTGGGCGGCATGGGCAGCAAGGTGTTTGACCGTGCGTTGCTGATGGCGGTGCGTTTTGCGATGGTCAAGCTTGCTCTGGTGTGCCGTTTGGCAAAGGGTGAGGAATTTACAGCCGAACTAGTGGTGTCCACCGTTCAGCCGCTGGCGCGGGTGCTGGATCATCTGGCCGGGCCGGAATTATGGCTGGCGCTTTGTGCCGATTACGGCTGGCAGCGCGAGCCGCGTATCAATGGTGTTATCAGGATATTGGAGTAGCGTATGACAGGCGATCTTTTCGGGCAGGCAGCCGCGGCGAAGCCGAGTGAACCCGCACCCACACCCGCGCAGGGGCCTAAATCCGGCACCTATCTGGCCGAGGTGCGCGACCAGTATGAGGACCTGCCTTATCCGCCCTTTGATCCGGAATGGGATAAGTTTCGTTTCTTCTGTCCCATCAACGCCCAGTTCGACGCCATCACGCATTTCGGTTTTTCCGGCAAGCGCGATTTGCGCCAGGGCAAAACCCGGGTGCTGATCGCCGGAGGCGGAACCGGCTCCACCACGATGGCATTGGCCGAGCAGCTGCGCGATAACCCGGAGGCCGAGGTGGTTTACCTCGACATGTCGAGCGCTTCAATGCGGGTGGCCAAGCAGCGCGCGGAGATTCGCGGGTTGACCAACATCACCTGGATTCATGATTCACTGCTGAATATTCCTTCGCTCGGCATCGGCAAGTTCGATTTTATCGACTGCGCGGGAGTGCTGCATCACCTGGCCAGCCCGGATGACGGATTGAAGGCGCTGGTGAGCGCGCTGGATGAGGATGGCGTGATTTCCATCATGCTCTATGGCTATTACGGCCGCATGAGCATTTATCTGATGCAGGAGCTGTTCCGCCATGTGAACCAGGGCGTAACGGACAAGCAGCAGAAGATCGAGAATGTGAAAAAAATCCTGCGCGGCGGGTTGCCTTCCAGCAACCCCTTCACCCGCGATTATAAGCGTTTTGAGGGGGATCTCGCCGCCGATGGGGGGATCTATGACTTGCTACTCCACACGCAGGACCGCGCCTATACCATTCCGCAGCTTTATGATTATGTGGAAGGGGCGGGGCTTACGCTGAACAAGCTGTTCACCTTCAACCGCGAGATGGGGGCCGTGTCGCTCGACCCCGCACTTTATATCAAAGACATGGACCTGCTGGCGCATGTGATGAAACTGCCCCTGCGCGAACAGCAGGCGATTTCCGAAATCATCATGGCCGATGGGCATAAGCAGGAATGCTATGCGTCCTTCAAGGAGCGCCCCCTGCCCAACTGGGAAGAGGATATGGACATGGTGCCATCCCTTTCCATGATCTTTGACCTGAGGGCGTATGAAAGCCTGGCCGGGTTGATGGACAAGGCCAATGTCGGCCAATATATTGAGTTGCGCACGCCCAACCAGAAATGGGTGGCCCATGTACAGCGTACCTCCATGATGCACCTGATCTGCCGTTATTTCGACGGCGAGCGCAGCGTGAAGGAGATTTTCCGCAAAGTAATGGAAACGCCGGAAGGGGAAAAGAACAAGGCGAATTTCGTGACGTTGAAAGAAGAGTTCCGCCAATTATATAATGCGCTGGCTCCGTTGCAGTGGATCTATTTGCGTAAAAGCGGCATACCACGCTTTAAAGGCCATAATGAAATTCTCCAGCCTTATGTGGAGAAATATCCCGGAGCGCTGGAGGCTTATCTGGAAAAAGAACGGGCAAGGCGTGGCGGCGGCAAGCTGCCGGAATTCGCGCCGCCAGAATGATTAAGCGGTGTTAACCGGCTCCGCGCAAAAAATTTCGCCCTGTCTTCCTGGCAGGGCGATTTTTTTACAGGCGTTTAGCGGTTTTGCCGCGCTTGAATACTAGCTATTGTTATGCTATACTGAGTAATCGATATATATTGGGTTTAACTTTTGTTAACCAGTGTGTGCGATAGTTCAATGTGAGGGCATGTAGTCCTCTGTATCAACGTCCATCCATGTAGGAGGCAACAATGGGTTCTACCATTAATAACAACATCTCTGCCTATTTTGCGCAGAGCAATCTTAAATCCGCCAGCATGTCAACCAACTCCTCGATTTCCCGCTTGTCCAGCGGTAACAAAATCGTGCGTGCTGCTGACGACGTTGCCGGTCTCTCTGTCGGTACGGTGCTTCGTACCACGGTGAGCACGCTCAAAACCGCTCTTGGTAACGCCAACCAGGCCAACTCGCTGCTGCAGCTGGCTGATGGTGGTCTTGCCAACATCGGTGATATTCTTCAGCGCCAAAAATCTCTGTCGGTGCAGGCAACTTCCGGTACGCTGTCTTCGGCGGAACGTGGGTTCCTCAACCAGGAATTCCAAAGCCTGAAGGGGGAGATTGACCGACTGGTGGACAACACCAAATTCAACCAGGTGACGCTGCTGAACGGTTCTCTCTATGATGATGCCAACATCAGCACAGATCAAAACACCATTGCCAACACCCTGGCAACGGGCGCTGCTGCCTTTACCGGCACGATGGCTTATCTGGACGATGGCGTGACGGCTGCCGAATTCGGCACGATTCTTGATGCCATCAACCCTGGTAACGCCGCTACCGGTTTCGACACGACCAACATTGCCAACAACTCCGCATTCGTCGGCAAGCTGGGCAGCAAGTTCAACGTGACCTTCAATGCCCAGAACAACCTGACCATCGCCATCCAAGTCGGCGATTTCATGTATACGGGCACAACCAACGCCGCGAACAACGCCGCCACGAACATCACCATGACCGGTGTGAACGTGAACACGGGTGCAACGGGCGGTGGTACGTTTGAACTGAGCCTGGGCGCTGGTGCGGCTGCAGGTGGTTTCGCCAACATCGATGACCAAGTTGAAGCCAATCAATTCGGTAAGATGCTGGATGACGCAACCTCCAAGCTGACCTTCTACCAAAACCGTAACATGATCGAAGATGCCACGGGTCTGATGTCCAGTGCTTCTGCCATCGTGATGTCCGGTGATTTCAGCAACCTGCGCGTGACCGATGTTCGTGTGGTTCCGACCGACGGTACCAACACCGGTAACATCGAGATCGATGTGGGTGGCAAAACGCTGACCGCCGCTGGTGTGATCACCAACGCCGGTACGATTGCCGCTGGTAACCTGGACTTTGTGGATACAAGCAAATCTGCAGCGTTGCAGCTTGATCGTGTTCGCATTACCACGGTTAACGCCATCAACAATATCAACACCCCATCTTCCGCTGAAGATCTTGTGCGTGACCTCAAGACCTTCTTCGGCGTGGGCACCGGCAATACCGCACTGAACTTCCAAACCGGCCAGGCCGTTTCGGATAAGATCGAAGTGCAGATCAAAGACGTATCCACGTCTTCGCTCTATGCCGGCAAAAGCCTCGATGTGTTGACGGTGGCCAATGCTCAAGCGGCTGGTGCGCAAATCGATAAGGCGATTCAGTTTGTTACCTCCGTCCGCGCTGACGTGGGTGCACTGCAATCCCGCTTCGATTATGCAAGCGCCAACCTGCAAACCTCGATTCAGAACACCGATGCCGCCCGCGGCACGTACCTGGATGCAGACATCTCGGAGGAATCCACGAAGTTTGCTTCCAACCAGGTGCTGATGCAGGCCTCCATCTCGGTTCTGGCTCAGGCCAACCTGCTGCCACAAAACCTGCTCAAACTGATCGGGTAATAGGTAGCATGTCCCTAAGGGGAGGGGCGGAATACCGCCCCTCCTATCTTGGGAATGGTGCTGGGGGGATGATATGAGTGATATATCCAGCTTAAATAATTTTGCGGCCGGGGCGCTTCCATATCAAGCGAAGCCTGCTCTGCCGACAAGTATAAAAACGGATATTGCTAAAGTTCCCGCTGTTTCGGAAAACCCGGTCGATATCGTTCAATTGTCGGGAAAGGCCGTTACGGATTCCACAACCAAGGTTGCACAACCTGCTTCGGTTGAGGATGCCGTGTTGAAAACAGGGAGCCGAAAAGAAGTTGTCGAGCAGGCTGCGTTGAAATTCGCTTCGCAGACATTTTACCCGGTAAGCAGTGTGAGATTTACGATCTACAAGGCTTCCAACGGGGAATATGTAACCCGCTTTACCAATCTTCTGGACGGATCGGTCAATTATGTGCCCGAGCCGGAACTGATGCAAAATCTGGTTCGTTCCAAAGAGGGCGAGCCGACACTGGTGGGAACCTATGCCTAGGCAGGCTGCCTGAGCATGATGCGTCCGCTTGGCGGTTGCGTCATTCTCAGGTAGCTTACCAGGCGGGGCAGCCGGTAGGAGGAGACGATGGTTACAAGCATTCAACTCGGTCAGTTCTATCAGTCAGGCGGCAAAACGCTGCTGGGCGGCAGCGCGACCGGCTTTGATACGCAAAGCCTTGTCGAAAGCCTCGTTAAGGCACGCCAGATCCCTGTGGATACGCTGACGGGGAAAGTGGATACCAACAGCAAAAAACTCACGGCGCTGGACCAGCTGAACGGTCTGATGAGTTCTTTTAAAACGTCGCTGAACTTTCTGCGTAACCCGCCGGGCCTGAGCACGGCCAGCCAGGACGTGTTTCAGTCCCGCACGGTCAACAGTTCCACCAATACCGGTGTTTCCGCGGATAGTTATGTCTCGATCACCGCGGCTGCGGGGGCCGATCAGACCAGTTATAGCGTGACGGTGCAGGATATCGCGCGCCGCACGATTCAAACGACCAATACCATCAGTGTGGCGGATGCTGATACTTCAATTGTGGCGGCTTCCGCCACGCCTGGGCAATTCACTGCCGGCGCGCTTGAGCTGAAAAGCGGAGTGACGGTCAATATCACCGCCGGGGATTCGCTGAACGATATCGCCGCCAAGATCAATGCGACCACCGATACATCCGGCGTCAAGGCGCAGGTGGTGAAGGTGGGCAATGGCAGTTACCGCCTGCAGATGCAAAGCACGCAAACCGGCGTGGTCAATGCCTTCGACTCCGATGTGGCCGCCAATACGGGCGCAGGCGGGGTGCTTGAATCCATCGGGCTGGATGCCGCCGCCAGTCAGGGCGCGACCGATGCCGCCATCACCGTCAACGGGGTGGCTGTTACCAGTGCCAGCAACACCATTTCCGACGCCATTGCGGATGTCACCTTCACCGTCAAGCAGGCAACGCCTCCGGGTACCAACATCAATGCCGAGGTGACGGCGGATACGTCGCTGCTGGAAACAGCCGTGACCAATTTCGTGAATGCCTACAACGAAATTCGCGTGTTCATGGCAAAGCAAAACCAGCGAGGCGATGACGGATTGCCCACGGAAGATGCCGTGCTTTCCAATAACTCCACCCTGCGCACCATCATGACGCAGATTGACAGTGAACTGAACCGCACCGTTTCCGGTTTGACCAGCGGTTTATCGCGCCTGTCGGAAATCGGCGTGACCTTCACCGATTTTGCCGGTGATTCAGAGACGCCCGCGGTGCGCAACGTGTTGCAGCTCGATTCCGATGTGTTCAAGCAGGCGGTGGCCAATAATTACGATGCCGTGCGCCGCGTACTGGCGTTTGATTCCACGACCTCCTCCACGGATCTTATCGTTTCCGGACGGAGCAATGCCGCCACCATCAATGATTTCAGCGTGGTCATCGACACGGTTGCCCAGACGGCTACCGCCAATTACACCGATGAGTTCGGCGTTCCGCAAAGCCTGGCGCTGACCTACAGCCCTTATGCGGGCGGTGCCAACATCAGCGGCGTGGACGGCACGGTGCTTGAAGGCCTGAAAATGGTGTATGCCAACACGGTGGATGCCACCATCGACGTGCACATGACCCAGGGTATTGCCGACCGCCTGTATAACGTGGCGGATAATATCACCAATTCCACCAGCGGGCTGATTGCGACGGAAAAAGATGGCCTCACCAGTCAGAATGACCGTTACAACACCGATATCGACCGCCTGAACGAGCAGATCGAGAAATACCGTCAGCAGCTGCTGGCGCGATTCTCCCAGCTTGAGCAGGCGATTGCCAATGTGAATACGCTGCTGCAAAGCCTGGATGCGCAGTCCAACGCTTATAACAACCAGTAGCGGCAAAGCCAGGGAGCCAGAGGTTCCCTATATATTAACCATCTTGTGTCACATTAGTGATGCAAGGCATGTGAACAGGTAGTTTGCGGAGTAAGGACCATGTCACCGACGCAAGGATACAACGCTTACCGTTTCGCCCGGGCCACCACCAGTAAAACACGCCAGGTGGTGATGCTGTATGAGACCGCGCTCGCCGAGTTGCTGAAAGCACGGCAGGCGATGGAAAAAAACGATATTGAAGCCCGCTGGAACCATTCCGACAAGGCCATGCAGATCATGCTCGGGCTTCAGCAGGCGCTGGATTTCGATCAGGGTGGCGAAGTGTCCGAACTGCTCTATGATTTCTATACCGGCGTGACGAACAATATCCACCGCATGCAGCGCTACAACAACCTTAAAGCCTGCGATCATGCGATGACCAAACTGAAGGACATGCTGCAATCCTGGAAAAATATCGACCAGCAGCAGCATGAGGTGGATGCCGCCGCTTCAGCCGTGGTTCCCAAGGAAGATCCCGCTTCGCGCATGCCCAATGAAGCGGTGACCATTTCCGCCTAGTAGTTTGTTGGCTCGCGCTGCTCGCTATTACGCGCCAATAAGGCGCGGGGCACGGTCGTGCCCAGTCGCTTCGCTCCAGTTTTTGTTGGCTCGCGCTGCTCGCTATTACGCGCCAATAAGGCGCGGGGCACGGTCGTGCCCAGTCGCTTCGCTCCGTCTTTAGTTGGCTCGCGCTGCTCGCTATTACGCGCCAATAAGGCGCGGGGCACGGTCGTGCCCAGTCGCTTCGCTCCGTCTTTGGTTGGCTCGCTCCGCTCGCTATTACGCGCCAATTATGGCGCGGGGCACGGTCGTGCCCAGTCGCTTCGCTCCGGTTTTTTGTGGATATGTCATGATTGGCATGTTGTTTGCATATAGCTCCCACATGACAGGGAGTTATGTATGTCCACAGCCATTCTGGCCTTAATGCAAATTCTTTCGCCCCAGGCATCCCAGGGGATGGGAACGGGGCAGGGGGCTTTGCAGCCTACTGCTTCCTCCTTATTCACCTCCGCCATGCTGGCGGATGATCCTGCACTGTTTCGCGCCAAGCTGGAAGAAGCCGCCACCAAGCTGGCGCAAAGCCCTGCTGACGCCAAGGGGCAGCCTGTGCTGCCCGGCTGGCTGAGCGCGCTTCAGCAGGCATGGGGAATTGAAGTTTCTCCCTCCGTTGTTAAGCCCGATGTTCAGGCCGTGAACGTGGCATCCCTTGCCACGCCGGGCCTGTTGGTGACAGATGCGGCCGTGGATGGCGATGCCACGTCACAGGCATTGCCGATTACCACGCAGGATTCACGGTTTGAGCAGCTCGATATCGCGGGGCTTTTTGCCTTTCTAAGCGGCAAGCTCGCCGAACAGCAGGCCCATCAGGCCGGTGACGCCGATCAGGATGGCGAGCCCGATACCACCACGGCCGCCAGCAACCTGGCCATGCCCGTGTGGTGGCAGATGCAACCCGCCCCCTTGCAGGATATTCGCGCGGCCTTTGCTGAATTTGCCGCCGCCGTCAACGGGGTGGATGCCAGTGCCAATGCCGCCGCAATGCCAGCCATATCGCCGGTGATGCCGTCGGATAACCTGACCCCTGCCGCCATCGCCCAATTGCCGCAGGATTCGCAGATGCAGGCCTTCGCCGCCTGGCTGCCGCCGGTGCGTCAGCCCATGGATGCGGCAAAATCTTCCACGGTGCTTTCCAGCAACACGGGGGTGGATATTTCTGCCGATGCCACGGCGGATGCCGCATCGCTTACCGATATACCCGCCGACATACAGGCCATCATGGCCGCCCTGGCTGTTTCCGACGATACGGCGGGCGTTTCCGTTCATGGTGCCGGCCAGCCGCTTCCTTTGGTTCCCCTGGGGGGGGCGATTGCTTCCGTTAACGGGGCTTCCACCCAGGCCGCATCCGTACAGGGGGGCGACCAGGCCGATATGCTGCCGCTGACGGCCCTGCGTCAGGCCGCCAATGACATGGCCGGCAACATGGATTCCGGCCAGACCGCCGCGGATGTTTCCTTCGATGCGGATACCCTCTCTCCCACGCATGCGGATCATTCAGCCGATCCGCTTGCTTCATCGGCAGATCATGTGACGATGCATGCGGCAACCACGCACACCACCACGACGGCAACCCCCCAGCATACGCCCGATGTTCCGCAACGGGTGATTCCGGTGCCGATCGCCGATCAGGTTCAAGTGCATATCCGCCAGGCCATGAAGGACGGGCATGACAAGGTGACCGTTCAGCTCGACCCCGAAGACCTGGGGCGCATTCAGGTGACCATGGATTTCGGCAAGGACGGCACACACATTCACATTGTGGCGGAAAAGCAGGAGACGATCGACCTTTTGCAAAAGGATGCACGCGACTTGGCACGCAACTTGCAACAGGCTGGTATCCGCACGGATATGTCGCAACTGAATTTCAGCCTGCGACAAGACCAGGGCGGATATGCCCAGGGGCAGCAGCAGTCGAAAGGCGGCTTCTCACGCAACTGGCAGGATGGCGAAGATGACATGGCCGTTCAGGCCGATATCGGAAGCGCCATGGCCAGGGCACGCTGGACGACCAAGGCACTGGACATTGAAGTATAGGATTTGAAGGAACAGGTTTATGGCAACGGATCCAGTCGGCGGTACAGGCGGCAATACGGCTACCGATACGTCGAAGACCAATCAGAGCTTCAAGAACTTCAGCGAAAATTTCGATAATTTTCTGAAGCTGCTGACAACGCAATTGCAGAACCAGGACCCGACCGCGCCGACGGATACGAACCAGTTCACCAACCAGATCGTCGCCTTCTCGCAGCTGGAGCAGACGGTGGGCGTGAACGACAACCTGACCAAACTGATCGACGGCAATACCCAGCTCGGTACCGATCTCGGCAAGGCCAATACCAACATTCTGGATTCCATCAACAACCTGGTGGCGCTTTCCAAGCTTTCCAACCCGGCAGTGTTTTATGTGGGTAAAACCATTGAGGCCTCCGGCAACCTGGCAGAATTGAAAACCGGCCAGCCGACGAAGATGGTTTTTATGACCGCCGAAAAAGCGGTGGTTTCCACCATCACTATCAAAAACGAAGCCGGCCAGGTGGTGCGGACCGATCGCGTCAATAACGTGGATGGCCGTTACGAATATAGCTGGGATGGCAAAAGCGATACCGGCGCGGACATGCCCGCGGGAGTTTACACATTCGGCGTTTCCTCGCAGGGCGTCAACGGCGCCGTGGATACGACGACCGTGGTTTCCGGCAGGGTGACGGGCGCGCAGTTTACGAACAACGATACGCTTCTTGAGATGGGGAAAATCTATGTGCCGATTTCCGGCATCGCCTCCATCCGGGATACGCCAACGACAACGACCAATTAACTGACCTACCAACACTAACCTACGACGCAAGATTGCGGTATTTTTAAGGGAGTAAAGCCATGAGTCTCTACGGTGCATTGTTTTCCGGTGTGTCGGGTCTGAAAGCGCAGGGGACCAATCTTGCGGTCATTTCCGACAATATCTCCAACCTGAACACCATCGGGTATAAGGCCCGCGAGGCGGTGTTCGAAACGCTCGTGAACAATTCCACGGCAAGCGTGTCCTATAACCCGGGCGGCGTGCTCGCCCGCAGCCGTGCCTTCAACGACAAGCAGGGCCAGCTGCAATCGACTGATTCACCCACCGATATCGCCATTTCCGGTAACGGGTTTTTCGTGGTGAACAGTCAGGCCGACCCCACCCAGGGCGATACGCTTTATACCCGCGCCGGCTCCTTCCGCCAGGATGCGCTGGGTAACTTCCGCAATGCCGCGGGCTTCTACCTGCAGGGCTGGCCGCTTGACCGTGACGGTCGTCTGCCCGGCGAACCTGGAAACCTCAACACCACGTCCTTCTCCACGCTGGGAAGCTTGAAAACGGTGAACGTGAAGGCTTCCAACGGTATCGCCGCCGCCACCACCAATGTGAATGTGGGTGCCACGCTGGATGCGCGCCAGACGGTGTATCCGGGCACGGGCCGTACCGTTTCATTCGCTACCAACAACGCGCCGCCGCTGGCAGATAACGTGGGCATTTCCGCCAGCACCGTACTGGTGCCGACCGGCGGTCTGACCACGGGTGACCAGCTCACGGTCGATCTGGGGAACGGCGTAACCTACAACTATACCTATGGCGGTTATGTAAACTCTGCCGCTGCGAACGGCGCGGGCGTCGACTTCACACCGGATGGCGGTACCATTCCCGCCAACGCCACGGATACGTTCTTTACCTCCGTTACGGCGCCGACCGGTGCAGCCGCCACCTTTACCATCAACAGCCTCACGGCTGGCCTGGTGACCTTCACCTACAAACAGTCCTCGCCGAACCCACTGATCGGTGAATTCAACAACATGCAATCGCTGGCAAATGCCATCAACGAGGTGCCGGGCCTGAACGCCCGCGTGGCCGAATTGACGGCGGGCAACCCGCAGCTGTTCATCTCCGCGGATGATGCCAACGAGGCCCTTACCTTCGGTAACGGCGGCGCGACCAACTTTACCGGTGCGCTCGGCCTTGCCAACCTTGCCGCCGGTGTGGGCCGTTTCTCCTCGCTGCAGGATCTGGCCAACAAGGTGAATGCCTCCGACGGTGTAACCGCCGTGCTTGAGAACCCGCTGGCCCAGGCCGAGTTGACCATCCGCACGGATGATCCGCTGGGTTCCATCGCCTTCACCGATAACACCCTGCCTGCCGGTACGACGATGGTGGCGGAGATGGGGCTTGCCAAGCCGCTGGTGCCCGGCCCGGGTTATCAAACCCTGTTCGCCCAGGCCTATGACCCGTTCGATCCGACCAAGAACATGGCCGGTGGCAACATTACCCCGCAGTTCAGCCGTAACATCGTGATCTACGATTCCTTCGGCCAGGGGCATAACCTGACCATGAGCTTCATCAAGACCGCACCGAATAACTGGGCGATCGAGCTTTACGGCGCCGATGCGGGCGATGTGAACAGCAACGCCGCCGGCGGTGTCAACCAGATCGCCACCGGTCAGATCGTCTTTAACGGCGACGGCAGTCTGCGAAGCGTGGGCCAGTGGAATGGCGCCACCGTCGGCAGCCTGGTCAACCCCATCAACATCAACTGGACCAACGGCGCCATTGCCAGCAAAGTGCAGTTCGACTTCGGTACCGCCGGTCTTCCCGCCGGAACGCCGAACGCCCTTTCCATCGGTCTGACCGATGGTCTGGCCCAGTTCGCCAGCGATTATGAAGTGGCCTTCGTCGACCAGAACGGCGCTGAAGTGGGCTCCCTGGTCGGGGTGAACATCGATGAGCTGGGCTATGTGATCGCCAGTTACAATAACGGTGAATCGCTGCGGCTCTTCAAGCTGCCGGTGGCGGATTTCGCCAATCCTAATGGTCTGCTCTCCAAAACCGGCAACGTCTGGCGTGAAGCGTCCGAAGCCGGTGAGGTCAACCTCCGTGAAGCGGGCAAGGGCGGCACAGGGGCCATTGTGTCCGGCGTGCTGGAAGGCTCCAACGCGGAGTTGGCCGAGGAACTGACCGACATGATCGTCGCTCAGCGAACCTATCAGGCCAATACCAAGGTGATCTCCACCAGCGACGACCTGCTGGAAGAGCTCAACCGACTCTAATTTTAACCATTTCCCTCAGCTCAGGGCGGCCTAACGGCCGCCCTTTTTTTATGAATTTGGCCAGAGATAAAGATTTTTTATGAAAATCTGCGAATTAAAGGCTGGCGTTAACCCATTTTGCCGCGCTTGTTCCTCTGCCAAAACCATATTTGGCATAAATATTTTTAAGAATGGGGCTTAACAACTAGATATGGTGTTGCATAAATTGTAAAAATTGTGGTATAAGAAATGCAAATAGTTTTCGTTCCAATTAACCCTTTCGGGGCCATTCATGACAACCAGTGAAAAAATCCTTCGCGGCATCAAGCTGAACACCACCATTCAGAAAACGCCGGAAAACAGCGATTCCGCCGCCGATGTGATGGCCAACCCCAGCTATCTTCGCCAGTCGTCCGCACTGATTAACGAAGCGCTGCAAAAAGGTTACGACGTGCTGCAACTCGCCAATGGCGATATCGTTACCACCGGCAGCAAAATTGTGGTGACGCAATATTCCTGGGATATGGACCGGGGCAAGCTGGTGAAAAGCAAATCCACCACGCAAACCCGCCGTGGCCGCCCGCGCCGCAATGCCAGCATTCTGGAACAGGAAGACGAGCTGGAAATCCTGTAAAAATCGGTCATTTTTAATGAAGATAAAGCGGCGAACTCCGGTTCGCCGCTTTTTATTTATGCGTGGATGGAATGGGCATTTGCCTTGGCTGTTTGCGCTTCCTGGCCGAAGATGCCGGTGGCGATTTCCGGCGAGGTCGGGCGGTTTTGTTCCTGCGTGGAACCAAGCAGGTTTGCGGGTTTTGCTATTTCCACCAACGGTTGAGGCTGGTTGGTAAGCTGAGGCAGCAGCGTGTCGCCATGGTGGCCGGCCGCCAGGCCAGCTTTGGTTTCCGCCTTATGTTCCGCGTGTTTATTGCCCAGGCGGGCAAAGAAGCGGCTGCTGATATATAGCCCGGCAGTGCAGACGGAGGTGTAGAAAAACTCAAAGAAGCCGACCTTGGTGACTTCAGGGATATCCAGCTTGCCAAAGAATTTGGCAAGGGATGGTTTAGACTCGATCCATTTACCGACTTTCAGGCCCGGCTCCTTGAACAGCTTGTCATTCAGGCCAAGCTTATCGAGCAACACGGCGGTGGGCACCACGATGGAGACGGTTGCCAGGCGTCCGCCCAGCACGCTCAGCCAGCCCTGTTTGGGTTCGGCGGCGTAGACGGCGTCGGGGGCTTCCTTGCCGATGGTGCGGTCGATGGCGCGGCCAATCTTCTCGCGGCGATCCTCAAACAATTTGACGAAGGGAGCGATCAGCGAACCGTCGGCGAAAGAGAAGAACACCATCTTGGCCATGTCGGCGGAATTATGGTTCAGTCCCAGGCCTTCGAACTTTTTCACCAGCCAGTCGCCGCGTTTCTGAAAGAATTCGCCGGTTTTGCCGTAAACCAGATTGCCCTGTTCATCCTTCATACTGCCACGGGCGGTGAGGTAGGTGGCGACCACGGAAATGCCGAACACCACGAAATTGGTGAAAAACGGATAGAGAAACGCGTCAAACAGCTTCAAGCCTGTTGAGCGTTTTTGCGCTTTGTCGCGGATGCGGGCTGATTCGCTTTGGGGGGATTGGGTATCGGTGGCCTGTGCCACAGCAGTAAGGTCGGTCATCACTCTACTCTTTAGCCAGTTGTTTAACGTGCCTGCAATTGGTTTAAATCAGCACGTGTCAGACGAATCTGACCTGCCCATTTTATGAATTTGTGCAGTGCGGTCAAGAAAAGTGATGTGAATGTTTTGTTAAAAAGCCTTGGATTGGCTAGCATCATGTTAGCCAATCCAAGGCTTCATTTGCCTAACCTGCCTTCCAGGCAGGATTACACGCCAATTATGGCGCGGGTCCTCAATATGTATTTGCCATGCTCCGCATAGAGGGCCAGTTGCTGCGCTCCATTGGTCATTTTTCCTTTATTTCATGGGCAGCATGTCTTAAGCGAAATGCCTCAACATTTTTGACGGCGAGGGTACATGGGCAGCATCAACAAGGTCGTTCTGGCATATTCCGGCGGGTTGGACACCTCCATCATCCTGCGCTGGCTTCAGGATACCTACGCGTGCGAAGTGGTGACCTTCACGGCCGACCTCGGCCAGGGCGAGGAGCTGGAACCCGCCCGTAAACGCGCCGAAAGCATGGGCGTGAAAGAGATTTTCGTGGATGACCTACGCGAGGAATTCGTCCGGGATTTCGTGTACCCGATGTTCCGTGCCAATGCGCTGTATGAGGGCTGCTACCTGCTGGGCACCTCCATTGCCCGCCCGCTGATTGCCAAGCGGCAGATCGAGATTGCCAACCAAACGGGGGCGGATGCCGTTTCCCACGGGGCGACGGGCAAGGGGAACGACCAGGTGCGCTTCGAGCTTGGCTATTACGCGCTGAAGCCGGATGTGAAGGTGATTGCGCCGTGGCGGGAATGGGATTTGAACTCCCGCGCGAAGCTTATTGAATATGCCGAGAAGCGCGGCATCGACATCCCACGTGGCAAACGCAACGCACCCCCCTATTCCATGGACGGCAACCTGCTGCATATCTCTTATGAAGGGGAGATTCTGGAAGATCCCTGGACGCGCCCGGACGAGGACATGTTCCTGCGATCCGTCAGCCCGGAAAAAGCCCCGAACGAGCCGGAATATATCGAGCTGGAATTCGAACAGGGCGATGCGGTGGCCCTGAATGGCAAGCGTCTGACGCCTGCGGCCATGCTGACCAAACTGAACGAACTCGGCGGCAAGCATGGTATCGGCCGTCTGGACCTGGTGGAGAACCGGTTTGTCGGCATCAAATCCCGCGGGATTTACGAAACGCCGGGCGGCACCATTCTGCTCCAGGCGCATCGCGGCATTGAGTCCATTACGCTGGATCGTGCCTCTGCCCACCTGAAGGATGAACTGATGCCGCGCTATGCGGAGCTGATCTATAACGGCTTCTGGTTCTCGCCGGAGCGGGAGATGCTGCAGGCCCTGATCGACAAAAGCCAGGAATGCGTCACCGGCACGGTGCGGCTGAAACTCTTTAAAGGTCAGGTGAGCGTGGATGGGCGCAAGTCGGCCTTCAGCCTCTACAGCAAGGCGCACGCGACCTTCGATGCGGATGTGGTGTATAACCAGAAGGATGCCGAAGGCTTTATCAAGCTCAACGCCTTGCGCCTGCAGCTTAAAAGCCGCCAGACGGAAGCGCTGAAAAAGGCCGGGGCCACCAAAACAAAAGCCGCCTGAGCATAGGGGGCATGCACGAGGCCACCTTGCGTTCGGCTGATTTTGGGCTTATTTTAGAATAAGAACAACAGGAGGCGTTATGGTGGAAGACCGCATCAACCCGATGGGTACCGACGGTTTTGAGTTCGTGGAGTTCACCTCCCCGGAGCCGGAAAAGCTTGAGGCGCTGTTCAACAGCCTCGGTTTCACCAAAATCGCCACGCACCGTTCCAAAAAGGTTTATCTGTTCCGCCAGGGCGATATCAATTTCATCCTGAATGCCGAGCCGGACGGGCATGCCTCCAATTTCTCCCAAAGCCATGGGCCGAGCTGCAACGCCATGGCCTTTCGCGTCAAGGATGCCCGTGCGGCGCTGGACCGCGCCAAATCACTCGGCGCCAAGGTGTTTGAGGGTGGCAAGGTCGGCCCGATGGAGCTGCATATCCCGGCCATCGAGGGCATTGGCGGCAGTTTGATTTATCTGGTGGACCTCTATGGTTCGCGCGGGTCGATCTATGACATCGATTTCGTCTATCTGGATTCCGTGCCGCGTCATCCGGAAGGGATGGGGCTGACCTATCTTGACCACCTGACGCATAACGTGTTTCGCGGGCAGATGGATACCTGGGCAAATTTCTATGAGAAGCTCTTCAATTTCCGCGAGATCCGCTATTTCGACATCGAAGGTAAGCTGACCGGGCTGAAGAGCAAGGCCATGACCAGCCCGTGCGGCAAGATCCGCATCCCCATCAATGAATCTTCCGACGATAAGTCGCAGATCGAGGAATTTCTACAGCAATACAAGGGCGAGGGCATTCAGCATATCGCGCTGGGCAGCAAGGATATTTACGAGACGGTGGAAAAGCTGCGCGCCATCGGCACCAGCTTCATGAACACACCGGATACCTATTATACCCTGATTCCCAAGCGCCTGCCGCGCCATGGCGAGGATGTGGAGCGGCTGAAGAAAAACCGCATCCTGATCGACGGCGCGCCGGACAGCGCCGAGGGCAAGAACGACGGCGGACGGTTGCTGCAGATTTTCACCAATACGGTGATCGGGCCGATTTTCTTTGAGATCATCCAGCGCAAGGGGGATGAAGGGTTTGGTGAAGGCAACTTCCGCGCCCTGTTCGAATCCATCGAGTTGGACCAGATCGAGCGTGGGGTGCTGCAGGCTTAGACGGTTGCAGCAAAATGATGTTCCTTGTTGAGGCTATGCAATAAGCTCAATAGCGCTTTGTCAGCTTGCGGCATTGCATCCTGAGTTATACGGGTCAGTTTGCCGTCATGGATAGTGCCGAACCCCGCCTTGATGAGCATGGGGTATTCCAAACGGGCCGTCATGTCGAATTCAGCATGAAGGTGCCTGGTTCTTAGCAGGCTGATAAGATGCTGCAGGGGGTTTTCTTCCGGCAGGTCAGGCTGAACATGACAGGTTACGTTATGTTGATGAATGCTCAGGCTTTTAACGTTTTCCAGCCCGCCTATCACTTCACCATAGATCCGGTAGCCATAATGGTTGCATAGTTCTTTGATAAGGTTAACCAGCCCCAGGCCTGCATCATTCTTGTCGGTCGCAACGCTGCCAGCCAAAAACAGCGCCGTGCGCTCGGGTGCAAATATCGTTCCATCCGCATGAGTCAGTGTGAATAAATACCTTTGATCGCCAAGTTTCAAAGGGTCCTCATCCATTCCGCTCAGGGTATTGAAGAATGACTGAACATAGCCTGCCTCTTCTGCAAAGAAATGCACAAGCGCGGTGGATTCGATATGGTCGGGATTACCAAAGTGGGCCGGGTCGTCATACAGGATGGCCGCGATGGCAACGCATATGGTCAACCCATCTGTGGTTTTGTCATGTTCGCCTCCGATTATTCCGGCGCTGCCTCCCCAATTGACCTGTTGCATGGGCGTTCCCTGTGCTTCAGGCCGTCATTTCAGTTGTCATGCGTGCCGCATGGCAGCTGACGGCGGCTTCTTTAAGGGCGAGGTCCTGCCTATCCAAATCCTGCATACCACGCGTCTGCAGTTTCTGGCCTGAATAATGGAAGCATCCGGGGCGGAGCACATGGGCATTCTCCCGCTCAAGGGTGAGCTCCACGATGCTGAGATCCTTGGCGTAAATGTTGATGGTGCTTTCGCCGCTGGCTGGATCCATGCTCAGCAGATCGCCGAAGGAAGTATAGGCGCAATAAACACGGCCGCCCAGAACCAGCAATGATTTGTGGGCGGTCGATTTTCCACCCAGGCATTCATCGGCTACGATGTAGCCGTATTTGCTATTTTTGCTGACGGTTTTAATGAAATGCACCATATCCAGGCCCTGGTTGTCCACGGTGCGGTGCCGTGCACCGGCAATGAAAAGCAAGGTGCATTTGGGGTCGAACGGTTGTTCCAGCCGACATACTCCCTCAAATGAATGGCCCGTTTTCAGCGTATGTAAAAAATCATGCACGCCTTCGGCTTCATCGGGGTAAAGGTGAATAAGGGCCGTATCCACCACATGTGCCGACTGGCCGAGATGCTCGGGCGAGTCGTAAAGCACGGCTGCCACACCCACGCATTCCATAAGGTCAAAGGTGATCTTGTCGTGATGGCCGCCGTATTTGGCTTCACGAAAGCTCCATTCCACCCGTTCAGCATTGCGGATGGCACTGTCCTGCCCGGCCAGAAATTCCAGCGCCGGTATGCAGGCGGGCCGGTGCTCCAGCGTGATCAGTCTCTCATTGGCCATGCTGTGCATGCGCTTTTCCGTCGCAAAGGTTGAAGCCAGCCTAGCAAAGGAATATGACAGTATAAGGTATTTAAGGCACGGAGATGGCCATGAAGGAATGGGTTCGTTTTCAGAAACAGGATGGCATCACCTCGCGCCAGGCGCATTGCGACCTGCCGGAGGGGACCTATGAGCGGGAATTCGGGCGGGAAGGGTTCTTCGGCCCGACCAGCCATCTCTACCATACGCATAAGCCGACCGGCTGGGTAGGGTTTGACGGGCCGTTAAAGCCGCGCGCGTTTGATTACACCAGGCATGGCAAACCGACCTCCAGCCCGTGGGACGCGGTGCCGATTCTGGGTAACAGCGCGCTGCGTTTCCGTTTCTGGTCCACCAGCGGGAAGATGGACCATCTGGTGAGCAATGGCGATGGGGACGACCTGCTGTTCGTGCATCGCGGGGAGGGGGATTTTTACTGCGATTTCGGGCATATGCGCTTTCGCGAGGGGGATTACATCCTGCTGCCGCGCGGGTTGATGTGGCGGGTGGAATGCACGGGCGAAGCCAGCTTTCTGCTGATGGAGGCCACCAATGACGGCTATCGCCTGCCGGTGAAAGGGGCCGTGGGGCCGCATGCGATTTTCGACCCCGCCATCATGGATGTGCCAAGCCTGAATGATACTTTCCAGGCGCAAAAGCATGAGCGCGAGACGGTGGTGGTGATCAAGAAGCGCAACCTGCTCACACGGCTGACCTATCCGTTCAACCCGCTGGATGCCATTGGCTGGAAGGGGGACAACCTGCCGGTGCGCATCAACTGGCGCGATATCCGCCCGCTGATGAGCCATCGCTACCATCTGCCGCCCTCGGCGCATACCACCTTTTTGTGCAGCCGCTTCGTGGTGTGCACCTTTGTGCCGCGCCCGATGGAGACGGACCCCGGCGCGCTGAAAATTCCCTTCTTCCATTCCAACAATGATTATGACGAAATCATCTTCTACCACATGGGCGAGTTCTTCAGCCGCGACAACATCCACCCCGGCATGATCACGCTGCACCCATGCGGCTTCGCCCACGGCCCGCACCCCAAGGCCTTCAAGGCCGGGGCAGGGCAGACGCATGCGAAGAAGGAAACCGACGAAGTGGCCGTGATGATCGACACGCGCGATGCGGTGGAAGTGGCGCCGGAAGCGACAGAGGTGGAGTGGGATGGGTATGCGGGGAGCTGGAGGGAGTAATATGCTCAGGCTAGTGCTTATATTAGTTTTTAGCTTGATGATGAATGCTGCTTTTGCTCAGTCTTTAGCTAGTTGCTCGTCACCTAAAGGCCATGCGTATTATCAATTTCAAGGACTTGTTCAAGAAAAGGACAAAGGTTGGACGGAAGATCAAATTTCGTCAGGTTTATTCGAGCTAAAAAGCACGCAAAATGGTTATGATATTTTGTATATCGATGCAACTAAGCAAATGAGTTCGACAAAAGGTGATGGAGGTAGGATTATTTTGCTAAATCAATCTTCAGAAGACGCGGTTTTTTTAATTAGTTATCCCGGCAATACCTCGGAGATATATAGATTTTTTAAAGAAAAAGATGGAGCTTATAAATTTGCTGTTATTAGTATTAAGACACGGCTCATCCCTAAAAATAGCCTTATGGTTGGAGAGTGCTCTTACATAAATTTTCAAGGAATTAAATAACGTATTATGCCTTTTGCCAGACGGGGTTTGTAACCCCGTCTGGATGTTCATAACTGGCGTTGAATCATGCCCAAGAACCGCGTGAGTATCGATCATAACAGCGGTGTGTATTTCATCACGCCGACGGTATGGAACTGGTATTATGTATTCGACCGTCATCATCGTTGGGAGATTCTGGCGGATTCCATACGTTATTGTCAGGAACATAAAGGGCTGCGGCTTCATGCCTATGTTTTCATGCTCAATCACGCGCATCTGATTATTCAGGCTGATGATGTTGCCGGTGTCATACGTGATTTCAAGCGGCATACGGCCAAAAAACTGCTGGAAAATATTGCGAAGACAGAGCCCAATCTACTGCCTCTTTTTAAGAGGGATGATCGGGTTCTTTTCTGGAAGGAGGATAATCAGCCAAGGCTGATTGAAACGGAGACGTTTTACCGGCAGAAACTGGAATATGTTATTCAGAATCCGGTTAGGAAACGCTATGTCACCTTGCCGGAATATTGGTATTGGTCATCCGCCAATCCCGATTCGCCTCTGAGTGTGGAGCATTTGTGGTAGGCATGAATATGCGGACGGGGGTGCAACCCCCATCCGGCTATGTGGATCTGGTACTGGATTCCAGCTTTCGCTGGAATGACGGTTTCGGTGGGATGATTCAGTTGCAAAGCCTGTGGCGTGCCATTAGCTTGCATTCATGCCATCCACCCTCCTCATCACCGGCGGTGCCGGGTTCATCGGGTCCAGCCTTGTTCGGCTGGCGCTGAAGGAAAAGCACACCGTCGTGGTGCTGGACAGCCTGACCTATGCGGGTTCGCTGGAGAATCTGGCGGAAGTGCTGAATGACATCACCTTCGTGCAGGGGGATATCAACGATGCGTCGCTGGTGGAAGGGTTGCTGGCGGAGCATAAGCCGCAGGCCATCCTTAACCTGGCGGCGGAAACGCATGTGGATAATTCCATCCATGCCGCCGAACCCTTTATCGAGACCAACATACGCGGCACCTACACCTTGCTGGAAGCAGCGCGCTGCTTCCATGCTAACCTCAAAGGCAAGGCGCTTGAGCGTTTCCGCTTCATCCAGGTTTCCACCGATGAAGTGTTCGGCGATGCCGCCGAGGGAGAGTGTTTCTCCGAAACCTCGCCCTACCGGCCCAGCTCGCCCTATTCCGCCTCCAAAGCGGCAGCGGACCATCTGGTGATGGCCTGGCACCGCACCTACGGGCTGCCCGCCATCATCACCCATTGTTCCAACAATTACGGCCCGCGCCAGCATGCGGAAAAGCTCATCCCCACCATTGTGCGCTCGGCGCTGGCGGGCAAGCCCATCCCCATTTACGGCGACGGCAAGCAGGTGCGCGACTGGCTCTATGTGGATGATCATTCGCGCGGGCTGCTTGCATGCGTGAAAGACGGGGTGCCCGGCACGCGCTACTGCTTCGGCGGCAAGACGGAATCCACCAATATCGACCTTGCCACCAATATCTGCAGCCTGCTGGACGGCATCAAGCCGCAAAAAACCGGCAAGCCCTACAGCAGCCTCATCAAACACGTCACCGACCGCCTTGGGCACGACCGGCGCTACGCCATCGACCCCACCCACGCGCAATACAGCCTTAACTGGAAGCCGACCACCAACCTTACCGCTGGCCTGAAGCATACGATTCGGCATATGCTCGCTGGGTGAGGAATGCGGGGCTCTGTCCCGCGCCCTGTCAGGGGGCCAGTCCCCTGAACCCCGTATTTTTTTAGATACCCCCGCTTGCGGGGGTATCTAAAGAAAATCAGGATCCAAGGGGCTGGCCCCTTGGCGGGGGTGTGGGGGCGGAGCCCCCGCGTCCCACAACAGGGAGCGCATGATGAAGGGCATTATTCTGGCCGGTGGTTCCGGCACGCGGCTGGCGCCGATGACGGCGGCGGTGTGCAAGCAGCTGCTGCCGATTTATGACAAGCCGATGATTTATTATCCGCTGTCGGTGCTGATGCTGGCGGGGATTCGGGAGGTGCTGATCATCTCCACGCCGCGGGATGTGCCGATCATTCGCGATGTGCTGGGGAATGGGGCGCATCTGGGCATCAAGCTAACGTATCTGGAGCAGCCGAAGCCGGAGGGGATTGCGCAGGCGCTGGTGCTGGGGGAGGATTTCATCGGCGGGGAGCCGGTGATGCTGATTCTGGGAGATAACCTGTTTTACGGCTCGCAGCTGGCGGGGCTGGTGAAGGAAGCGGCGGGGTTAAAGCGCGGGGCACGGGTGTTCGCCACCCATGTGCGCGACCCGGAGCGCTACGGCGTGGTGCGGTTTGACATGCAGGGCAAACCGGCGGAACTGGTGGAAAAACCCAAGCAGCATCTTTCACCCTGGGCGGTGACGGGGCTTTATGCCTATGACGGGCAGGCCGCCGAGCTGGCGAAGAGTCTGAAGCCTTCCGCACGCGGAGAGCTGGAGATTACCGATCTCAACCGGCTTTATCTGGAGCGCCGCCAATTGGGGGTGGTGAAGCTGCCGCGCGGCACGGCCTGGCTGGATACCGGCACGCCGGATGCGCTGCTGGCGGCCAGCCAGTTTGTGCAGGTGCTGGAGCAGCGGCAGGGTTTCAAGATCGCCTGCATCGAGGAAGTGGCCTGCCGGATGGGCTATATCACGCCCACGCAGATGCTGGGTTTTGCTGGGCATTACAAGAGCGATTACGGGCAATATCTCAAGACGATCGCGGAAGAGCTTGGAGCGTAGCGACTAGGTGCGACCGCGCCTCGCCGCTTATTGCGGCGTAGTCCCTGCCGGAGGCAAGGTTAGGAATGTTAAAGCTTCGCGGCCCGTTCCAGCAGCTTGAGCGTGATGCGCTGGAGTTTTTCCACGTTCACTTTTTCCGGGGCGATCTGCCAGCCGATGACGACCTTGGGGCGGATGCCCCAGTGGCGGGGTATCCAGCGGCGTGCCGAGCGGATGTATTTGCGGCTGAAGACGCTACCCCAGAGGCCATTAATGCCGATGGGAACGACCGTAACGGGATCGCGCTGAAAGATGAATTCGATGCCTGGTTTGAAGCGGCCGAGATGGCCGGTATAGGTGATCTGCCCTTCGGGGAAGATGCAGATGCAGTCGCCCCCTTTCAGGCCTTCGGAAATATCATCGAGCGCTTTTTCCACATGTTCGCGCTTGGGGAAGATAGGGATGGCGCGGTTGATGCGCATGAAGAAATTCACCAGCGGCAGTTCATAGATGCCCTTGTAGATGACAAAGCGAACCTTGCGCGGCACCAGCGCGGTGATGATAAGGCCGTCGAGGAAGGAGACATGGTTTGCAATCAAAATAAGCGGGCCGTGTTTGGGGATGTTTTCCAGCCCTTCAACTTTGGGGCGGTAGATGCGCAGGATGAATTGCCTGACCCACCAGCGGAAGAAATTGTTAAGGAAGGGGCTAAGTCTGCTGAAGAGATTATGGGCCGTGTTCCGCCATGCCGGTTTGCTTCCGGCCATGCGTTTGGCTTTTTTCTGCCATGTGAGCCCTTTGATCCCTATGGGCAGCCACATGGCCAGACGGCGTGTTTTCATGTTATTACCCCTAAGTTCCTTTTAGCATAAAAGATTTAAGGATATTTTAAAAAATGGCGGAATTCCGCCTGTTGCGCTGCAATATGCGCCTGATGCGGAGAGGTGCCGCTCGGGCGGTTTATTCTTCCTGGGGGGAGATGAGGCGCGGGGTGGCGAAATGGGTGACGTGCCCGGTGCGGGGCAGCAATTCGCCCCAGCTTTCCACGTTGAAAGTGATTTCCGTCAGCGCGCCGGTCGGGAAATGTTCGGTCAGCTTGGCCAGCAGGTTGTCGCGGCCGCTGGCGGCCAGTTCCACGGCCAGCATGTGCAGGCCGGGATTATGGCCCACCACCATCAGGCTGCCCATATCGTCCGGCTGGCTGTGGATAAGGGCCAGAATTTTCAACGGAGGGGCGAGGTAAAGATCCTTGAGGTATTCGGTCTCGATGACAGTGCCCTGCCATGCGCCGGAAGCCAGCTCCAGCGTTTCACGCGTGCGCTGGGCGGTGGAGCAAAGCGCCCTGGCGGCCATGATGCCTTTTTCAGCCATGAACACGCCCATCAGTTCGGCGGCTTCGCGCCCGCGGGCGGAAAGGGGCCGGGCATGGTCGTCGGCCATCACGTCGTCTGGCACGGCCTTGGTGTGGCGGAAAAGGATGAGTTTTTTCATGATAAGCAGGTTTTAACCATGGATGCTCTATTGTTTATGGTCGAATCTCTGCTTACTGTAAATAAATTATGGCCCGTTCGCGCAAAACACCGCCGAATATTCCCGCCATTGCCGAAAAGCTTTTCGGCAAGCCCGAGCGGCGTTACCTCAATCGCGAGCTTTCGTGGCTGGCCTTCAACGCCCGCGTGATCGAGGAAGCCAATAATGTGCGCCATCCGCTGCTGGAGCGGGTGCGTTTCCTTTCCATCTCCGCTTCCAACATGGATGAGTTTTTCATGGTGCGTGTGGCGGGGCTGAACGACCAGTTGAAATGGGACAATCCCGAACCCAGCCATGACGGCATGTCGCCCGCGCAGCAGCTGACGAAAATTCTGGCGCGTGCGGGCGAGCTGATGCAGTGGCAGCAGGAAAGCTGGCTGACGTTGCGGGCCGAATTGGCCGGGCAGGGTATCGAGGTGCTGGATGCCGCCGCTTTCGACGAAGGTGCATTGAACGAGAGCGATATGGCCTGGCTGAAGGCTTATTTCTTCAACAATATCTTCGCCACGCTCACACCCATTGCCATTGATCCGGCGCATCCGTTTCCGTTTCTTCCAAACCGATCCATGAGCGCGATTTTCGACCTGCGCCATCAGGAGCGGGGCAAACGGATGATTGCCGTGCTGCCGTTCCCGAACAAGCTTGGGCGATTCGTGAAATTACCCGCCCGTCACGGCAAGGGGGCGCACCCGTCCAGTGTGCGGCTGGTGCAGACGGAAACGCTGATCCAGATTTTTCTGGATAGTCTTTTTCCCGGTTATGAGGTGCTGGCTTCAGGCACCTTCCGTGTGCTGCGCGACAGCGACCTTGAAGTATCGGACGAGGCTGAAGACCTGGTGCGCACCTATGAAAAGGCGGTGAAGGACCGCAAGCGCGGCGAGGTGATACGCCTGAAGGTGGCGCGGCACATGACGCCGTTTCTGCAGCGTTTCGTGGCGGAGAAACTTGAGGTGCCGCCGGAATATATCATCGAGGTGGAAGGCATGCTCGGCCTGGCTGCCTTGAGCGAGCTGTGCGACATCGACCGGCCGGACCTGAAGTTTCTGCCCTACACGCCACGCTACCCAGAGCGTATCAGCGATTTCAACGGGGACTGCCTGGCGGCGATTGCGGCGAAAGACATTGTGATTCATCACCCTTACGAGAGTTTCGATGTGGTGGTGCAGTTTCTACGGCAGGCTGCGCAGGATGAGGATGTGATCTCCATCAAGCAGACGCTCTATCGCACCAGCAATAATTCCTCCATCGTCAAGGCGCTGGTGGAGGCGGCGGAATCCGGTAAGGCGGTGACGGCGGTAGTGGAATTGTCCGCCCGGTTCGACGAAGAGGCTAACATCCGCTGGGCGCGTGACCTGGAGCATGCCGGCGCGCAGGTGGTCTATGGTATCGTGAACATGAAGACGCATGCGAAGATCTCGCTCGTGACCAAACGCATTCACAAGGAAAACGGCGAGACGAGCCTGAAGAGCTACGTGCATTTCGGCACAGGCAACTATCACCCGGTGACGGCGAAAATTTATACGGACCTTTCCTTTTTCACCTGCGACCCGGAGCTGTGCCGGGATGCGGCGGTGCTGTTCAACTATCTCACGGGTTATGCGCCGCCGGTCGGGTTTTCCAAGCTCATCATGGCGCCGCATAATATGCGCGAGACCTTCATGGCGCTGATCGATAATGAGATTGCCCATGCGCGCGCGGGGCGGCCGGCTTCCATCTGGGCAAAGATGAATGCGCTGGTGGATTCGCAGATGATGGACGCGCTGTACCGCGCCTCGACCGAAGGCGTGAAGATTGACCTGGTGGTGCGCGGTGTGTGCTGCCTTCGTCCGGGTATCAAGGGGCTGTCGGAGAATATCCGCATCAAATCCATTGTTGGGCGGTTTCTTGAGCATTCGCGTATCTATTGCTTCGGCAACGGGCATGCGATGCCGTCGAACAAGGCGCGGGTATTTATTTCCAGCGCGGACTGGATGAACCGTAATTTAAGCCGCCGGGTGGAATTCATGGTGGAGATCGAAAACGCCACCGTGCATGAGCAGGTGCTGGACCAGATCATGGCGGCCAACATGCTAGATAATCTGCAAAGCTGGGAAATGGACGGCGACGGGCATTATGCGCGCCTGCAACCGGGCGACCATCCTTTCTCGGCGCATGAATATTTCATGACGAACCCGAGCCTTTCTGGTAGAGGCAAGGCGCTGAAACAATCATTCCCCAGTTTGCGTTCCGGCGGGGTGTCGGGGGGCGGATTGATGGGGTATGGTGCAAAGCCTGAGGCAAGCGTCAATGAAAAGGACAAAGCGTGAGCAACGCACGCAGTAAGTCATTCGCCCCCGAAATGGTTCATGTGACGCCCAAACGCGTGGGGTTGATCGATATCGGCTCCAACTCCGTGAGGCTGGTGCTGTATGACCGGGTAGGCAAGGTGCCGCTGGCGACCTTTAACGAGAAAGTGCAATGCGCGCTCGGGCAAGGCCTGGCGATGACCGGCAGGCTGAATCCCATCGGCAAGGAGCGTGCCGCGCTGGCGATCAAACGCTTTGTGGCGCTGGCGCGCGCGATGGGGGTGAGTGAGATCACCGCGCTGGCCACGGCCGCCTGCCGCATGGCGAGCGACGGCGAGGCTTTCATCAAGAAGCTGAAGAAAGACCTCCAGATCGATATTCATATCATTACCGGCGATCAGGAGGCCGAACTCGGCGCCTGGGGCGTGCTTGGCTCCATCGATGCGGTGGACGGCATGGCATGCGACCTTGGCGGGGCGAGTATGGAGCTGGCGGCGGTGGATATTGACGGCGTGCACCAGATGACCAGCCTGCCGGTGGGGGTGCTTTCCATCTTCGATGAAAGCGGGGCGGACAGGAAGGCCGCGCGCAAACAGGTGGACGACGCGCTGGCGGGGGCCGCATCCGTCACGGCGTCCATGAAGGGTAAAACGCTTTATGCCATTGGTGGAAGCTTCCGCGCGCTGGCGAAGATTTACATGGAAGAGACAGCCTATCCGCTGCGTTTCCTGCATGAATATGTGGTGGAAAGCGAGGCGCTGGCCGGTTTTTGCGAGCGCATCGCCAAGATGCAGTCCACCGCGCTGCTGGCCCTGCCGGGGGTGAGGCGCAAGCGTGCCGACACATTGATGGCCGCCAGCATTGTGATGCAGCGCCTGATAGCGGCGGGTAAACCGAAGTGCGTCATGTTTTCCATGCAGGGCATTCGCGAGGGCTGGCTTTACCGCCAGCAGCCGGTGGCGGACCCGCTGCTTGAGGTGGCCAAGGAAGTGACGCTTTATCACGGTGGCGATGTGGCTTTCGGAGAGATGCTGGATGAGTGGATGACGCCGATATTCCCACGGGAGAGCGTAGAGTGGCGACGGTTGAGGCATACGGCCTGCCTGCTGGCGACCATTCCGCGCTACGAACTTTCGGCGGAACGCTCGGAAGCGGCGTTTTACGACGTGCTGCAATCGCCCCTGCTGGCGATGGGGCATGGCTCGCGCTTTCTGCTGGCGCTGGCGGTGATGCGGCGTTACCAGCATTCCGCCCCGATCCCGCTGCAGGGGTGGCAGCGGTTGAATATCGAGCCGATCGAACTGGAGCGCGCGCGTCTGGTGGGGCTGGCCATCAACCTGGCTTACACGCTTTCCGGCGGGGTGGGCGAGGTGCTGAAGCTGGTGCATATCCGCAAGGGTGACGGCGCCATTGCGCTGGAAAGCGATCTGCCCGACCTGGTGGCGGGCGAGGTGGTGGAAAAGCGCACGGCGCGCATCAATCAATCGCTGGCGGGGATACGCAGCAGCGAAGCGTTAGATTGTTAACACGATAACTTCGTTTTGCGCTGTTCTTAACTTTTCCTGATTGTCGCGATGCCGTTTCCGGCGTTTTTTTTAAGCAGCTTGCCACGTTGTTTGTCGGTTAAGATTTTTTGCAAAAAATACGGCGAGATTCATAAATTCCCTTTACAAACGGGGGGTAAATATACCATATTTAGCGGGTGATGGGCGGTTTTGCGCCCATGCAACCACGAGCCATAGTGGCTTAACAGATGACGGTATACAGGTTGAACATGGCGGTTAAGCCTCATATTGCTGTTCTGCTCGGCGGGATATCGGCAGAACGCGAGGTATCCCTTAACAGCGGCAAGGCCGTGGTGAAGGCGCTGGAGCGCCAGGGCTACAAGGTCACCGGCATTGATGTGGGGGCGGACCTGGCCGAGAAGCTCAAGGCCGCCAAGCCGGATGCGGTATTCAACGCGCTGCATGGCAAATACGGTGAAGATGGCTGCGTGCAGGGTGTGCTGGAGATCATGGGGCTGCCCTATACGCATTCCGGCGTGCTGGCATCCAGCATGGCGATGCATAAGCCGACGGCGAAGATCATCTTTCAGGCCGCAGGTATTCCGACCGCAGAAGGCAAGGTGGTGAGCAAGGAAGAGGCGCTGAAGGCCGACCCGCTGCCGCGTCCTTTCATTTTGAAGCCGATCGACGAGGGGTCCAGCGTCGGCGTGAAATTCTACCGCCAGGGCGATAACCAGTTCATTACCGAAAGCGACTGGAGCTATGGTGGCCATGTGCTGGCCGAGCGCTGCATGGACGGGCGTGAAGTGCAGGTGGCGGTGCTGAATGACCAGGCGCTGGGCGCCATCGAAATCCGCCCGAAGAACGCGTTTTACGATTACGAAGCCAAATACACGGTCGGCAAGGCGGACCATCTGATGCCCGCGCCGATCCGCCCGGATGCGTATGAGCAGGTGTGCCGCTATGCCGAGATGGCGCATAAGGCGCTGGGCTGCCGCGGGCTTTCGCGCAGCGACTTCATTTATTATGGTGAGACGGAAACCAAACCCGGCAAGTTCGTGATTCTGGAGCTGAACACGCAGCCGGGCATGACGGAGCTTTCGCTCTCGCCGGAAATTGCCGCGCATGCGGGCATCACGTTCGACCAGCTGGTGACCATGCTGGTGGAGGAAGCACTCAAGCAACGTTCCATTCAGGTAGAATCGGAAAGGCGTCATGGCTAAAAAAACCGTCAGTCTGCAGGATGCGGAAAAACTCTCGGCCCGCCGGGCGTGGCGCAAAAAGCTGGAGCACGGGTTCCGCTGGGGGGGAGCGGCGGTGCTGTTCACCTCTGTCGGGTTTGGCATATACGCCATGCAGGGCGATGTGTGGAACCGCTGGACCAATGGCGTTTCCAACTGGTTTCATGAGAAACAGGCTTCGGCGTCCCATGTGGCGGGGCTGAACATCACGCATGTGTATCTGGAAGGGCGTGAGCGCATGCCGCTGGATGCGGCCGACAAACTGGTGGGCGTCAAGCTGGGCGACCCGCTGCTGGCAACCGACATCGACGATATCCGTTCGCGGCTGGAAACATCCCCCTGGGTGCAGAAGGCGGAAGTTCAGCGCAGCCTTTCCGGTGCGCTGCATGTACGGATTACCGAGCGCCAGCCCGTGGCCATCTGGCAGCATGATGGCGAGCATTATCTGGTGGACCGTTCCGGCACGCTGATTGTGCCCGTGGCGCAGGCACCGAAAAACGACCCGCTGCTGGAAAGCCTGCCGCTGCTGATCGGCGCGACCGCTCCGCAGCACTGGCAGAACCTGCTGACGCTGATGGCCCAGACGCCGGAGATTTTCGCCAAAATCCATTCTGCCGTGTGGGTGGGCGAGCGCCGCTGGGATCTGGTGCTGTTTGACGGCACGCGCATCATGCTGCCGCAGGCGAATGTGGAAGCGGCGTGGAATGCGCTGCGCGACCTGAACAAACAGGGTGTGCTGGAAAAATCTATCGCCGGGCTTGACCTGCGCGACCCGGACAGGCTTTATGTGCGCCTGAAGCCCGGCAGCGAGGGAATGGACGAGAGTGGCGCGCAACCGGCCGCCGTGAAAATGCCGGATGCCGCGCCAGTGAAAAAGGACGGTTTTGACACATGATGAAGGCGGGTGCGTAGGGGAGCATGGTGGCGCTGGTTAAACCAAAACAGGATGTGATTGCCGTACTGGATGTGGGAACCACCAAGGTGGTGTGTTTCATCGCGCGTATGGACCCGACGGGTGAGCCTGTGATTGAAGGCATCGGCCATCAGGTATCCAACGGGGCGCGTTCCGGCGTTATTACGGATTTAAAAGCGGCCGAGCGCAGCATCGTCACCGCCGTGCATTCGGCCGAGCAGATGGCCGAGATGCGGATTGACAAGGTGGTGGTGAATCTCTCCGGCAATCATATTCGTTCACACAATATCTTTATGGAAACGCCGGTATCGCCGCATGCGGTTTCCCCGCGCGACGTGGCGCGGCTGGTGGATTACGGCAAGCAGTCCATCCGCCATGGCGAGCGCGAACTGGTGCATTGCTATCCCATCAGTTACACGCTGGACGAGGTGCGCGGCATTCAAGACCCCGTCGGCATGTATGGCAACCGCCTGGGGGTGAATCTGCATCTGGTGACGGCTTCCTCCAGCGCGATGCGCAATCTCAGCCAGTGCGTGGCGCGCGCGCAGCTGGATATTTCCGAGTTTGTGGTGTCGAGCTTTGCATCCGGCACGGCCTGTTTGACGGAAGACGAGATGCAACTGGGTGTGACGCTTTTGGATATCGGCGGCGGTACCTCAGTGATTGCCGTCTATATCGAAGGCAAGCCTGTGTTTACCGATAGCATTCCCGTGGGCGCGCACCATGTGACGCAGGATATTGCGCGCGGGCTTTCCACCACGGTGGGGCATGCGGAGCGGCTGAAGGTGCTGTATGGCTCTGTGGTCGGCGTGATGTCCGACGACCGTGACCTGATTGATGTGCCCACCATCTCGCAAGGCGAGGAAGGCGGCCATGAAACATTGCAGACCATGCCGCGTGCGCAGCTGACCTCCATCATCCGCCCACGTATGGAAGAGATTTTCGATATGGCGAAAGCCCGGCTTGAGCAAAGCGGGTTTGACCGCATTGCCGGGCGGCGGCTGGTGCTGACAGGTGGCGGTGCGCAGATCATGGGTGCTGCCGAGATGGCAGGCAAAGTATTCGGTAAGCAGGCGCGTGTGGGTTTCCCAAAGGCGATGAAAGGCCTGGCGGAATCCACCAGCGGTCCTGCATTCGCCACGGCTATCGGCATGGTGCAGGCGGTATCCAAGCGCACGCAAAAGCCGGAGGTGGGAGAGGCGCAGGCGCCGATGCTCGCGCAGCCGATTTTCAGCCCGGTGGTGCGTGCGTTCCAATGGCTCAGGGAGAAAATATAATGCCCGCCGGGCATTATATTTTTGTTTCTGGTTGGCTCGCTCCGCTCGCTGTTACGCGCCAATAAGGCGCGGGGCACGGTCGTGCCCAGTCGCTTTGCTCCAAAAAATGGTGGATTTCTGCGGATGTTGAGGGGGCGCAAAAATATGTGCGGGCGCAGCATCTTTCGCTTGCCCGATAAGGTAAAAAAATAGTAAATAATCACCTTCCGCTATATTGCCGGGACAGCATAAATATAGTATGTTGTCTTTATAACACATCCACATAATGTGTTGCCGGTTAGTTAAGCGTGCTATATTAACAATAGAAGCATTTGTTTTCAGGAGGTTGCTTCCCATGACCTTAAACCTGCAGCTCCCGCCGCAAAAATCCAACCTTAGCCCGCATATTACCGTGATCGGTGTCGGCGGCGCTGGCGGAAACGCAGTCAACAACATGATTCGCGCCAATCTGCAGGGTGCGAATTTCGTGGTGGCAAACTCCGATGCGCAGGCGCTGGAATATGCGCTGACTGAAAAACGCATGCAGCTCGGCACGCATGTAACACAGGGTCTCGGCGCCGGGGCCTCCCCGGATGTGGGCCGCGCCGCTGCGGAAGAATCCATCGATGAGATCGAAAACCAGCTGCGCGGCAGCAACATGGTGTTCATCACCGCCGGTATGGGTGGTGGCACCGGTACGGGCGCTGCCCCGGTGGTTGCACGCATTGCCCGCGAGATGGGCGTGCTGACGGTGGGCGTGGTGACCAAGCCGTTCCATTTCGAAGGCGTACACCGCATGCGTCTGGCCGAACAAGGGCTGGAAGAGCTGCAGAAATATGTCGATACGCTGATCGTCATCCCGAACCAGAACCTGTTCCGCGTTGCCAATGAGCGCACCACCTTTGCCGATGCGTTCGCCATGGCCGATGAAGTGCTGCATTCCGGCGTGCGCGGCATTACTGACCTGATGACCATGCCCGGCCTGATCAACCTCGATTTCGCCGATATCCGCGCCGTGATGAGCGAGATGGGCAAAGCCATGATGGGCACCGGCGAAGCCGAAGGCGACCGCCGCGCCATCGAGGCCGCCGAGGCCGCCATTTCCAACCCGCTGCTGGACGATGTGTCGATGAAAGGCGCCAAGGGCGTGCTGATCAACATCACTGGCGGGCCGGACCTGACCCTGTTTGAAGTGGATGAAGCCGCCAACCGCATCCGCGAAGAAGTGGACCCCGAGGCGAACATTATCTTCGGTGCGATCTTCAACCCGGAACTGAACGGCAAGATGCGCGTTTCCGTGGTGGCCACGGGTGTGGAATCCGAAGCCGCCGCCATGGCCCGCCAGGCCGCTAAGGCCAATGCAGGCATCGCACCCAAGCCGCAGCAGATGGGTATGGGTGGACTGGGCAAAGCCCAGCGCCCGTTGTTCAGCGCGCCTCCCGCTCCTAAAGCCGAAAAGCCGTTGTTTGTACCGGTAAATGCACGCGACGAGCAGCAGCCGGAAGCTGCGCAACCGGCACCGGATGCCGAGTTCAGCTACAATCAGTCGAAGGCGGCCCAGCAGCCGTCGTTCCAACCGCAGCAGCCCACCTATGCCGCGCCGGAAGCCCCGTCGCATCCGCAGCCGGTGTTCCAGCAGCCGCAACCGCAGGCCCATATTGCGCCCAGCCAGGCCTATGCCGCCCCGCAGGACGCGCCCGCCGGCGCCTTCATTCCGCCACGGCCGATGGAAGCCTCTTCCCGTCCGCAGGAAACCGCCCCGCTGGCCTTCCGCAAAATGCCGGAACCACAGCAGCAGGCCATGATGGATGATGAGGATGACGGACGCCCGAAATCCGGCTTCGGCAGCAGCCTGCTTCAGCGCGTGAGCCGTGCCTTCACCATTCGCGTGCCGGATATGGAGGTAGAAAACCATCAGGAGCTCCCAAAGCCCCAGATGGAGGCCAACCACGGCGGCGCCAAAAGCGGCGATGAGCAGGGTGCGGAGGAGTATCTCGACATCCCCGCCTTCCTCCGCCGCCAGGGGTAAATTCTACTAGGAGCGGCTGCGGAAGCAGGGTTTTTGCGCTTCCGTTGCTCACGTACTTTAAGTACGCTGCGCTACGGTTCTCAAAACCCGGCATCCTCGCTCGCCCCTAGCGAATTTCATTCTACTAGGATGGGCTGCAAATAGCGGTTTGTCTGCGATGCGATGCTCACGTACTTACAGTACGCTCCGCTTCTCGCCAAACCACTATTTTCGCTCTATCCTAGCGAATGCTTGCTACCGCGGCGTTTTTCACCGGAGTCATTCCTATGCCTACTTTCATTGTGATTGGTCATGATGCCATGGATGCGGAGGCACCTGCGCGCAGGCAGGCCAACCGGGATGCGCATCTGGCGGTGGCGGAGGCAAACAAGAAATCCGGTAATCTGTTGTTCGCAGCGGCGTTGGTGGATGAGCAGGGGATTATGCGCGGGTCGGTGATGACGGTGAATTATCCCGATCGGGCTAGCCTGGATGCCTGGCTTTACAAAGACCCCTATGTGACCGGAAATGTCTGGGAACATGTGGATATCCAGACCTGCAAGCTGGCCCCGATGTTTGCCGATCTGGCGCCTGCTGCTTAGATTTCAATCCCTTAGGGAATCCGCCGGTTTTGAGTTGGCGGGATTGTAACAAACGGCAATAAAGCGTCATTTGTGATGGACGGGGGATTTGCGTAGATTCAGCATGTAACATTAGGATTTACCATGCTGACGACCTACCAACACACGCTTGCATCCGCCATCAGCTGCACCGGCAAAGGGTTGCACACGGGCAAGGATGTGCATGTGCGCCTGCTGCCCGCGGCGGTAGATAGCGGCATTGTGTTCCGCCGGACGGACCTGGCCGGCAAGCCGGAAATTTCCGCCGCCTATGACCGCGTAACGGATACGCGCTTCTGCACCACCATCACCGATGGTGATGTGTCGGTGGCCACCATCGAACACCTGATGGCCGCATTCGCAGGTCTGGGTGTGGATAACGCCGTGGTTGAGCTGGATGCGCCGGAAGTGCCCATCATGGATGGCAGCTCCGAGCCGTTTGTGTTTTTGATCGAATGCGCAGGCGTGAAAAAGCAGGGCGCGCTGCGTGAATATATCCGCGTGCTGCAGCCCGTGCAGCTGCATGTAAATGGCAGCTGGATTGAGGTGGAGCCCGCCGAAACGCCGATTCTTGACATGATGATCGATTTCGCGAACCCCGTGATTGGCCGCCAGCATCTGGTGGTGGATTTCGGCCAGTCGCATTTCAAAAACACCATCAGCCGCGCCCGTACCTTCGGCTTCGAGCAGGATGTGGCAAAGCTGCGTGAAGTCGGCCTGGCTTTGGGCGGCTCGCTGGATAATGCCATCGTGGTAGGTGATAAGGCCGTGCTGAACCGCGAAGGCCTGCGTTACGCCGATGAGTTTGTGCGCCATAAAACGCTGGACTGCCTGGGTGATCTGTATCTGGCCGGTGCGCCGATTCTCGGCCGTGTGCGCGGGTTCCGCATGGGGCACGGCATCAACAATATGCTGCTGCATGCCATGCTGGACGGCGAAGGCGTGGTGGAGCGCGTGACGCTTGAAAACCGTACGGAAGTTCCTTCCGACCTTCCTGTTATGACGGCTTCCATCCCCGCCGGTGGTTCTTCCCTGACGATCTAATCCGCTTCCACCTGTTTTTGCGGCTGCTGAATGCTTGCGCGGCCCGTTGCCTTTCCTTACAAAGGGGGCGGTATAACCTAAGGCGCATGGCATGAAGAAATCCTCCCTATGCTTGCTATCCATCTGTTCACTGCTGTGGCTGGCCGCCTGCTCCACCACCGACGACGAGGATAAGAACGACCTGGTGAAAGGCCGCCCGGCGGAAGAAGTCTATCAGGAAGGCATGGACCTGCTGAACGACAATAAACCCACCGACGCCATCAAGGTGTTTGAGAGCCTGCAGCAGGAATATCCGCTGTCGCCATGGGCGCGCAAATCGCAGCTGATGGGGGCTTATGGCGCCTACAAGCGCAATAAATATGACGACGCTATCTCCATGTATGAAGCCTATATCCAGCTTTATCCGGCGAGTGAGCAGACGCCTTACGCCTATTATATGATCGGTCTTTGCTATTACGAGCAGATATCCGACACGCTGCGTGACCAGGCGATTACGCAGAAGGCTCAGGACGCCCTGCAGGACGTGGTGCGCCGTTACCCCGATTCCGACTATGCCAAGGATGCCCGCATCAAGCTGGACCTGGTTTACGATCACCTTGCCGGCAAGGAGATGGTGATCGGCCGTTATTATCTGCGCAAAAAGGAATGGCTGCCCGCCATCACACGTTTCCGCTATGTGGTGGATAATTACCAGACCACCAGCCATGTGCCCGAGGCCCTGCACCGCATGGTGGAAGCCTATATGGCGATGGGCATGCGCGACGATGCGCGACGTGCTGCGGCGGTGCTGGGCTATAACTATCCTGGCAACCCGTGGTATGTGGACAGCTACCGCCTGCTGGTGGGCGACCCGGGCGCGGATGTGGTGATGCCGCAGGACACGCCCTGGTGGGATAAGGTAAAAGACGCAGTCGGACTGTAACGCATGCTTCAGCGCCTGGACATCCGCAATGTCGTGTTGATCGAACAGCTTGGGCTGGATTTCGAAGCCGGGCTGCATGTGTTCACGGGGGAGACGGGTTCAGGCAAATCCATCGTGCTGGATGCGCTTGGGCTGGCGCTTGGCAGCCGGGCGGATGCATCGCTGGTGCGGCATGGCGCGCAGCAGGCGGTGGTGGGTGCGAGTTTTGCTCCAACGGCGGATGCGCAGGCGTTTCTGGAAGAGAATGGACTGGGCGAAAGCGAGGATGGCAACATCCATGTGCGCCGCGTGCTGGACGCAGGCGGCAAAGGCAAGGCGTTTGTCAATGATATGGCGGTGACCGTTACGCTGTTGCGTGAGCTGGGCGAAATGCTGCTGGAAGTGCATGGCCAGCATGACCAGCGCGGGTTGACGGATGCGCGCATCCATCGGCAGTTGCTGGATGCTTATGGCCAGCATGGCGAGATGGTGACGGCCATGCGCGGTGCGTGGCGTGAATGGCAGCAGGCAAAACAGACGCTAGCCGAAGCCATGGCCAGCCAGGAGAAGTTGCGCGCGGAGGAAGATTACCTGCGCCATGTGCTGACCGAGCTGGACAAGCTGGCGCCGGAGCCGGGTGAAGAGGAAGAGTTGGCTGAACGCCGCCGCCAGATGATGCTGGCCGAAAAACGCGGTGAAAGCCTGAAGGATGCATTGGCAAGCCTGTCGCAACCGAAATCCGTGGTGCAGATGCTGGCGGGGGCGGAGCGCATTCTGCAGCGCCGGGGCGAGGAGGATGCCGCGCTGGCGCCGGTCAATACGGTACTGGAGCAGGCCATGCTGAATGCGCAGGAAGTGATGGATGCGCTGGAGCGTCTGCTGGATGATGACGGCTATGACGCCGCCGAGCTGGAGCGCGCGGAGAGCCGGTTGTTCGAATTGCGCGATGCCGCGCGAAAACATCAATGCCTGGTGGATGAACTGCCCGCCAAGCATCAGGCGCTGAAAGAGCAACTCGGCAGTCTGGAGCATGGCCAGCAACATTGCGACGCGCTGCTGAAAAATGTGGAAGAAACCGGACAAGCCTATCGCAAGGCGGCGGAAAAACTCAGCAAGGCACGCGCCGCTTCCGCTAAAAAACTGGAAGCGCGGGTGATGGAGGAATTGCCGCCGCTCAACATGGCATCGGCACGTTTCACGGTGGCGATCAAAACCCTGCCGGAAGCCAGCGGCGACGGGCTGGAGATGGTGGAATTCCATGTGGCGGCCAACCCGGGCCAGCCTGCCGGGCCGCTGGCCAAGGTGGCGTCGGGCGGTGAATTGTCGCGTTTGATGCTGGCGATGAAACTGGCGCTGGCGGAAGTAGACGGCATTCCTTCCATGGTGTTTGACGAGATCGACACCGGCGTGGGCGGCGCGACGGCGGAGGCCATCGGCAAGCGCCTGGCGCAGCTGGGCAAGCACCGTCAGGTGCTGGTGGTGACGCACCAGCCGCAGGTGGCGGCGTTCGCGCAGCGGCATTTTGTGGTGTCGAAACAAAATGACGGCAGCAACACCACCACGCAGGTGCGCACGCTGGATGAACAGGGCAGGCGTGAGGAACTGGCGCGGATGCTTTCCGGCGCATCGGTGACCGACCAGGCGCGCGCGGCGGCGGATGCGCTGCTGGAACTGGTGGATTAGATGCCCGCCGCCAAGGCCCCCGATATGTTTGCGCTGGCGGGAGCCAAAGCCCGCCATGCGGAGCTGGCGAAAGAAATCGCCCGGCATGATGCGGCCTATTACCAGCAGGATGCGCCTGTTATCAGCGATGCGGAATATGACGCGCTGCGCCGAGAATTGCTGGCGCTGGAAGCGGAGCATCCCGAACTGAAAAACAAGGCCAGCCCTAGTCAGAAAGTGGGCGCGGCGCCGGTTTCCGCCTTCGGCAAGGTGAAGCATCGTGTGCCGATGCTTTCGCTGGATAATGCGTTTGGCAAAGAGGATTTTTCTGAATTTACGGCTCAGATTCGCCGTTTTTTAAACCTATCCAATGACGCAATAATTGAATTTTTTTGTGAGCCGAAGATTGACGGGCTTTCCTTTTCCGCGCGTTATGAACATGGTGTGCTTGTGCAGGCTGCTACGCGTGGGGATGGAGAAATTGGTGAGGATATCACCGCTAATTTTCGCACCATAAAAGATGTTCCCGAGCGCCTTGAGGGTTCTGGCTGGCCGGACGTAATGGAAGTCCGTGGCGAAGTCTATATACGCAAAGCGGATTTTTTGAAGCTTAATGAACAGCATGCCGCAAGAGGTGAAAAGATTTTTGCCAACCCTCGCAATGCAGCGGCTGGTAGCCTCAGGCAGCTTGATCCTGCTGTGACTGCTTCCAGACCCTTGAGAGCTTTCTTTTATGCCTTGGGTTATACAACGGCCCATGATTTGAAGACCCAGCTTGAGATGCTGCAGCAATTTCCCGAATGGGGCTTTCCGGTTGATTTATCCCACGACCATCGTTGTTTGTCAGATGAAGAGGTAATGGAATTCTACGATGAGATGCTGCGTAAGCGTTCGTCATTGGATTACGAAATTGATGGCCTTGTTGTGAAGGTAAACAGCTTTGAATGGCAAAGACGGCTCGGCAGTTCCGCCCGCGCACCGCGCTGGGCGATTGCGTTCAAATTCCCGGCCGAGCAGGTCTATACACTGCTGAAGAACATCACCATCCAGGTCGGCCGCACGGGCACGCTGACGCCGGTGGCGGAGCTGGAGCCGGTGAATGTGGGTGGCGTGATGGTGGCGCGCGCCACGCTGCATAACGAAGACGAGATCGTGCGCAAGGATGTGCGCGTGGGTGACCGGGTGATGGTGCAGCGGGCGGGGGATGTGATTCCGCAGATTGTGGGCGTGGATGTGAGCCAGCGTCCGGCAGGCGCAGCGGCGTATGTGTTTCCGGACCATTGCCCGGAATGCGGCAGCGAGGCCGTGCGCGAGGAAGGCGAGGTGGCGCGCCGCTGCACGGGCGGGCTGGTGTGCCCGGCGCAGGCGGTGGAGCGCATCCGTCATTTCGTTTCGCGCGATGCGCTGGATATTGAAGGGCTTGGCGCCAAGCAGGTGCAGTTCTTCTGGGATGAGGGACTGGTAAGGACGCCGGTTGATATTTTCACGCTGGAAGAGCGGGACAGGAAGCTGTTCGACATGGTCGGCACCCTGCCGTTATCCCGCCGCGAGGGATGGGGTAGCCTGTCGGCGCAAAAGCTGTTCGCGGCCATTGCCGCACGGCGGGAGGTTCCGCTCTCGCGTTTCATCTATGCGTTGGGCATTCGCCATATCGGCGAGGTGACGGCGCGGCAACTGGCGCGGCATTACGGCACCGGCGACGCGTGGCTTGTCGCCATGCAGCAACTGGCGGGGGAAAAAGAAGCAAGCCCGGCTTATGCCGAACTGGTAGGGCTGGACGGCATTGCCGACACGGTGGCGATGGCGCTGGTGGAATTTTTCCATGAGGCCCATAACCGCGAGGTGGTGGACGGGCTTTTGCAGCACGTGACGCTGCTGCCGGAAGAAGCCATTGCCGGCGGTGGCAAGCTGGCCGGGCAGACCTTGGTGTTCACCGGCACGCTTGCCAGCATGTCTCGCGCGGAGGCCAAGGCCGTGGCGGAACGGCTGGGGGCCAAGGTGGCATCCAGCGTATCGTCTTCCACCACCATGCTGGTGGCGGGTGAGGATGCGGGCTCCAAGGCCAAAAAGGCCGCCGAGCTTGGTGTAAAGGTAATCAACGAGGCCGAATGGCTGGAAATGGCAGGATAGAGAAATGACGGGCAATCCCTTCAAAGCACATGTGGCGGGCAGCAGTCTATGGACGCTGGCATTCGATGTGGAGCCCGCATGGGCGGATTTTTTCGCTGAATCATTGAGCGACGACTGCCTGTCGCTTTCCACCCTGACGCCGGATGAACCGGAGCCGCGCCGCATGGAGCTGCTGCTGGAGCAGAAGCCCGACCTCAGCCTGTGGAAGCAGAAGCTTGCTCCCCTGTTTGCCGCAGTGGATGCGGTGGTGCCGGAACTGAGCCTGATGGAAGTGCATGACCGCAACTGGCTGCTGGAGGTGCAGGCATCCTTCAAACCCATCCATGCCGGGCGCTTCTGGGTGCATGGCTCGCATGTGGAGGAGGTGCCTCCTGGCGATGTGTTGCCCATTTGTGTGGATGCGGGGCTGGCCTTCGGCTCCGGCGAACATGGTACCACGCATGGTTGCCTGATGGCGCTGGACTGGATCGCCAACGGGCATCTGGATATACCCGACGGTAACTGGATGGATGTGGGCACCGGCTCGGGCGTGCTGGCCATGGCGATGGGGCGGTTGCAGCCGCAGGATGCCACGATTGTGGCCACCGACATCGACCCCACGGCGGTGCAGGTGGCGGAAGAGAATTTCGCGCTGAACGGCATCAGCGGCATCCATGCCATTGAGGCGGACGGGCTGGACCATCCGGCCATCAAGCGCTATGCGCCTTATGCGGTGATCACCGCCAACATCCTGGCGCAGCCGCTGGTGCAGCTGGCGCCGGATATAGCGAAAGCGCGCGCGAAGGATGGCATCGTCATTCTTTCCGGCCTGCTGACGGCGCAGGAGCCGATGGTGCTGCCTGCTTATGAAGCGCAGGGGATGAAGCTGAAACATGCATTCCGGCGCGATAACTGGAGTGCACTGATATTGGCTTGAGTGAAGATACTCCCTCACCCCGTCCCTCTCCCTCAAGGAGAGGGGGGGGTATTCCGCTTGTTTCCAATAAGCATAAAAAAGCCCGGACCAAACTCCCTCACCCCTTGAGGGAGAGGGACGGGGTGAGGGGGTATCTAAACGCTGGTCACTCATGAATACGACCAGACTCAGGGGCTATAGGTATCCACCTTCAGCAGCCCATCCTTGATCAGGGCCTTGGCGGTTTCCACCCGGTCCTTCATGCTTTTGGTGATGAGCTTTTCGTTGTTGGTGTCGATGGCGACATCCACGGCGTCTTCCTTTACGCCGAGGTATTTGATGCCCGGTTCCCATTTTTCCAGCTTCAGGCTTTTGATGGTCTCAAACACGGCCATGTCCACGCGCTTGACCATGGAGGTGAGCACGAAGCCGGGGTAGAGGCCATTCTGGTTGGTATCCACGCCGATGGCAAGCTTGCCCTGTTTCTTGGCGGTTTCCAGCACGGCCAGGGTGGAGGCGCCGGCGGCGGCGAAGATGACATCGGAGCCCGCCTCATATTGCTTTTGCGCAAGCGCGGTGGCGCGGATGGGGTTGTTCCAGGCGGTAGGGTCGTCGCCGATCATGGACTGGTCGACCTGGATTTTGGGCACGGCGAAGCGGGCGCCCTGGGCGTAGCCCACGCCGAAATTGCGGATGAGGGGGATGTCCATGCCGCCGATGAAGCCGATCTTGTTCGTTTTGCTGGCGAGCGAGGCGATAATGCCCACCAGGAAGGCGCCTTCATGGTCTTTGAAAATGACAGACTGCATGTTGGGGAATACCGGCGGCACGAGGCCGTCGATGGAGGTGAATTTGGTCTGAGGGAATTCATCCGCCACGTCCAGCAGCGGGCGCACGTGGGCAAAACCTACCGTGATGATCATGCTGGGTTTCTCACGCGCCACCTCGCGGTAGAATTCCTGCCAGGCTTTGCCCTGGGGGATGGTGCGCTCCACCACGCGGATGCCAAGTTCCTTATTGGCGCGCATGGCGCCGCGGTTGGCCATTTCGTTGAAGCCGTTATCCTGCACATTGGCAAGCTGCTCATAAATCAGCACCACCCAGGGCTCCTGCGCGCGGGCAGGGAAGGCGATGGTGACCATGATGAGGGATGCCAGCAGAACAAAGACCCAGAGAACCCAGGCCTTTAGCCTGTCTGCACCATGTTGTGGACCTGTGCGCAGTAAATGCGATTGCCGCATGAAACCTATCGATGCTAAGATGAGTGGTAGATTTTGTAATGCAAAATCGTGGATATAACAAGATATAGAAGCGCTTGATGCTATCAATCCTGGAAAGCAAGGAACGGCTGGAGGCTCTGCGGGCGGAAATGGCCCGGCAGCATGTGGATGGGTATGTCCTGCCCATCGGCGATGAGTTTTTGAGCGAATATCCACCCGAAGCCGCTCAGCGCGTGGCATGGCTCACGGGGTTCAACGGCTCCGCCGGGACGGTGGTGGTGACGGCGCAGCAGGCCGCCCTGGTCACGGACGGGCGTTACACGCTGCAGGCCAGCCAGCAATTGCCGCCCGAGCTTTACGAGGTGCATAACAGCGCGGACCTGACGCCGGTCAACTGGCTGAAGCAGCAGATGAAAAAAGACATGCGCCTGGGCTATGACGCCAGCCTGTTCAGCATGAGCCAGCTGACGCGCATGGAAGATGCGCTGGCGCAGGCGGGCATTCTAATGTCGCCGATGTCGCAATGCCCGGTCGACCTGCTCTGGAAAGACCGTCCGGCGATGCCTTCCAGCGTGGTGGAGGTGCATGGGCTGGAATATAGCGGCAAATCCTCCGCCGATAAGCGGCGCGACATCTGCCGCATGATGAAGGAGCGCCACGTGGATGCGCTCTTCATCGCTTCCAGCGATTCCATCGCCTGGCTGTTCAACATCCGCGCGCACGACCTGCCGCACACGCCGGTGGCCTTGTGTTTCGCGCTGCTTTGCGTCAATGAGCATGAACCGGAAGGTCAGGCCACGATTTTCATCGATGCGCTGCGGGTGGACAAGCCGGTGCGTGAGCATCTGGGAAGCAACACCACTATTCTGCCCATGAATCTGCTGGAAACCACCGTGACCCAGCTGGGGGAGGCCCGCCGCTGCCGCGTGTGGGTGGATTTGACGCTGACACCCGCCAATATCGGGCAGATTCTCGCGCAGGCCGAAGGGGTGAACCTGGTGATGGCAGAAGACCCGTGCCAGCTGCCCAAAGCCTGCAAAAATGCCGTGGAAGTGGAGGGCATGCGCAAGGCGCACATTATGGATGGCGCGGCCATGTGCCGGTTCTTCAGCTGGTTTTACCGCGAAGGATTGCGGCAGGGGCTGACGGAAGTGGTACTGGGCGACCGGCTTGAGGGATTCCGTACCAGCAACCCAGCCTGCACGGGCCTTAGTTTTTCCACCATCGCCGGTTATGGGCCCAACGGCGCCATCGTGCATTACCGTGCCGAGGCCGCCAGTGCGGCCACCATCGAGGAAGGCTCCATCCTGCTGATCGATTCCGGCGGGCAATACCGCGAAGGAACGACGGACATTACCCGCACCATCGCCATCGGCGATGTAACGCCCGCCATGCGCGAGCATTTCACGCTGGTGCTGAAGGGGCATATCGCCCTGGCAAGCGCCGTGTTTCCCAAAGGCACCACCGGCAGCCAGCTGGATGCGATGGCGCGCAGTCCGCTCTGGCACAAGGGGCTGGATTACGACCATGGTACGGGGCACGGGGTGGGCAGTTTCCTGAACGTGCATGAAGGTCCGCAGCGCATCAGCAAATCGCCCAGCACGCAGGCGTTGCTGCCAGGGATGATTCTTTCCAACGAGCCTGGCTATTACCGGCAGGATTATTACGGTATCCGTATCGAAAACCTGGTGGTGGTGGAAGAGAGGCCCGAGCTTTCCAGCCAGCGTCCGTTTTATGGGTTTGAGACCTTGACCATGGTGCCCATCGACCGGCAGCTCGTCATCAAGGATATGCTGAGTGAGGCTGAGCTGAGCTGGCTAAACGGCTACCACAAGCGCGTGTTCGCCACCATCGCGCCGATGCTGGACGAGACGGAGCGTGATTGGCTTGCTCTCGCGTGCAGTGAAATCTAGGCGAGTTCCAGCAGTCGGTTGAGGCGCCAGTCGCAATCGCCGTCCCACATGCCGGTGAGGAGGTTCTGGCGGAAATGACGCTGGAAGGCGGTGATGACCTGCATGGTGGTGTCGTCGAGTTCGCCGGTTGCCTCCACACCATAACCGTATGTCTTCAGGCGGATTTGCAGAACGCGGATGGAGTCCGGCGTGCTTTCCCAACCTTCACGTTTATCCGGTGTCACGCCTGGCCAGAGGCCGACGCCGCATTCGGCCAGCCAGGCCCAGTCGAACAGTTCGCCGGGGTCCTCCTTTCGGTCGGGCGCGATGTCGCTGTGGGCGATGACGTTGCGCGCGGCGATGTGATGGCGCTTGATGATGGCAAGGCTCAGGTCCTTGACGGCATGCATCTGGGCATCGGGGAAGGGGCGGTAGCCAAATTCGTGGCCCGGATTGACGATCTCGATACCGATGGACCAGTCATTGATGCGCTCATGCCCGCGCCAGTGGCTTTTGCCCGCGTGCCAGGCGCGGTCTTCCTCCGGCACCAGCTGGTAGGTGCTGCCATCCTCATCCACCACGTAATGCGCGCTGACCTTGGCCTCGCGGTCGCACAGGCGGTCGATGGCCTCCTGCGCCGTTTTCATGCCGGTGTAGTGCAGCACGAGCATGGTGATGGAGGCTTCCTCACTGCGGTCGTCACGGTTGGGAGAATGCAGAATCATCATGGTTCCTGCTGCCTGAACATTTTGGGTTTGCGGATGACGATGGTGCCCACACCCGCCAACGTGATGAGCCCGCCGATGATGGTGTTGAGCGTCAGCGGCTCGTTCAGCATGATCACGCCCGCGGAGATGCCGAAAAACGGCACGAGCAGCGAGAAGGGCACCACCTGGTTGACCTTGTGCTTGCTGAGCAGGCGATACCACAGGCCGTAAGCGATCACCGTGGAGCCGACGATGGAATAGAGCATGCCCATGGCAGGGGCAAAGGGTGTGGTTTTCAGGCTTTCCAGCGCATTATCCTCAAAAATCAGAGAAAGAACAAGTAGTTGTGGCGCGCTCAGCAGGCAGGCCCAGCCGAGGACGTTGTATATTTTCATATCATTGAAGCGCTTGATGTAGATGTTGGAGAGGCTCCAGAAAAAGGCGCCGATGAGCATGAACCAGAAGGCCAGCATGTGCTCCCGCAAATTGGGTGAACCGGCAATGACCAGCAGGCCGATGAAGGCGATCATCAGCCCCATGCTGCGCCAGGGGCCGAGCTTATCCTTCAGCAGCACCACGCCCATGACGCAGGAAAAGGGCACGCCCATCTGCGAGGTAAGGATGGCGGTGGGCAGGTCCAGCCCCATGTTGATGGCCTTGAAGGTGAAGGGGAAATAAAGTGTGCCGAGGGTGAGGGCGAAGAGGTTGAGGTCCTTCCAGCGTTTTTTATCCGGCCAGCGCATGAAAGGGGCCAGCATCAAGGCAACTCCGCCAAAACGGATGGTGGCATACATGATGGGCGGGTAATGGGCCATGGCGATCTTGGCCGCCACGAAATTGCCGCCCCAGAGGGCGGCGACCAGTATACAGCCAAGATAATCAATGGGTTTCATCTAAAAGCAACATTTATGCCGGATAATATTTATGCATCATGGGAGGTATGGCATGAGCGAACTATTCGAACAAGCAGAGCAAGCAGTTGCCAACCTGTTTCGTAAGCGCGGCATTCGCCTGAAAGGCGACGTACATATTGAGCGCGATCAGGAGAACCATGTTCATATCGCCGCCAGTCATGAATATTTCCCCTCCGATTATTCAGAGGATGCGCGCGCCGTTATTTTGCTTATGAAAGAATTGGCGGCGGAAGTCGGGCGGCTGGCTAAGGATATCGCGCTGGATGTCAGTACGCGCGGCGAAGGGGTGGATGACCGCGACAGCCGGCCTGCGAGCGAGCGTTCGACCCTGTCCGCCTATTTCGACACTACGCTGCTGGCCAAAGACCCGCTGTATGATGTGTATATTGTGGATGATGTGATTGCGGAAGCCGCCAAAAACCTCGGCAAAGGCAAATAACCGGAACCCCGCTGGCGCTAAAATTCCATGCAGTAGCCGTTCATGACGGCCTGGAACTGTTCGTCGGTGAAGATGCTGTTGGGGATTTGAAGGTAAAACCGATCGGTGAACTTATTATAGGTATGGGTGCTAGGCAAACCAGCTTCTGCTTCGACCTGAATCAGCAGCGTTTCATCCGCAGTCATGATCTGGGTATGGCAGTCATTCCGCAAGGCTTGCATGTGCGAAGCCATTTGCATCACTTCGGAAGAGGCGTCCACGTTGCTCAAGCTCGTATCGCGATTCTGTGTAAGCTGCGTGAAGAGTGCATCGGAAATGGTCATTTTCTGCTCCCTTTGATGGAGGAAACGAAAAAGGCTTCCACCCGTTATGGATGGAAGCCTAATCCATTATTATTGCAGCACGATTACGCCGCAAGCAGTTCCTTCATGGTCTTGCCGAGGGCCGCGGGGGAGTCGGACACGACCACGCCTGCGGAGCGCATGGCTTCGATCTTGTCTTCCGCACCGCCTTTGCCGCCGGCAATGATGGCGCCGGCATGGCCCATGCGCTTGCCCGGGGGGGCCGTGCGGCCGGCGATGAAGCCGACAACGGGCTTTTTCTTCTTGGCGTTCTTCAGGTAATGGGCGGCATTCTCTTCCGCATCGCCGCCGATTTCGCCGATCATGATGATGGCATCGGTCTCATCGTCATTGAGGAAGAGGCCGAGCACATCGGTGAAGTTGGTGCCGTTGACCGGGTCGCCACCAATGCCCACGCAGGTGGACTGGCCAAGGCCTGCAGCCGTTGTCTGTGCCACGGCTTCATAGGTCAGCGTGCCTGAGCGGGAGACGATGCCGATGCGGCCGCGCTTGTGGATGTGGCCCGGCATGATGCCGATTTTGCAGGCATCCGGCGTGATAACGCCCGGGCAGTTGGGGCCGACCAGGCGGCTGGAAGAGCCTGAAAGCGCCTTTTTCACCTTCACCATGTCCAGCACGGGGATGCCCTCGGTGATGCAGATGATGAGGGGAACTTTGGCATCGATGGCTTCCAGAATGGCATCGGCCGCGAAGGGAGGCGGAACGTAGATGACAGAGGCATCGCAATTGGTCTTGGCTTTGGCTTCGTGCACGGTGTCGAACACGGGCAGGCCGAGGTGGCTGGTGCCGCCCTTGCCCGGGGTCACGCCGCCGACCATCTGGGTGCCATAGGCAACGGCCTGCTCGGAGTGGAAGGTGCCTTCCTTGCCGGTGAAGCCCTGGCAGATGACCTTGGTGGATTTGTCGATGAGAATGGCCATGTGTGTGTATCCTTATGAATTTTCTAAATTAAGCGGCAGCCTGTTTGCCCTTGATGGACTTTACGGCTTTTTCCGCCGCATCGGCCAGGTCGTCCGCCGGGATGATGGCCAGGCCGGATTTGGCCAGCAGCTCTTTCCCTTTTTCCACGTTGGTACCGGCAAGGCGTACCACCAGCGGAATGGAAAGGCCCACTTCCTTGGCAGCCGCGATCACACCTTCGGCAATCACATCGCACCGCATGATGCCGCCGAAGATGTTCACCAGAATGGCTTTCACGTTCGGGTCAGACAGGATGATCTTGAAGGCTTCGGTCACTTTTTCCTTATTCGCGCCACCGCCTACGTCGAGGAAGTTGGCAGGTTCGCCGCCATAGAGCTTGATGATGTCCATGGTGGACATGGCAAGGCCGGCGCCGTTGACCATGCAGCCGATATTGCCGTCCATGCGCACGTAGCTCAGGCCGAATTCGGAGGCTTTGCGCTCAAGCGGGTCTTCCTCGTCCTCGTCGCGCAGTTCCACGATATCCGGGTGGCGGTAGAGGGCGTTGTCGTCGAAGTTGAATTTGGCATCGAGGGCGATCAGCCGGTTGTCCCAGGTGATGACGAGGGGGTTAATCTCCAGCTGGCTGGCATCGGTCTCCACGAAGGCTTTGTACAGACTGCCGATGAAGGTGGAGAGCTCCTTGTGCAGCTCTTTCTTCAGGCCCATGCCATAGGCCAGGCGACGGATGTGGAAGGCCTGCAGACCGGCGGCGGGATCGACCGAAACGGTAACAATTTTATCCGGCGTGCTGGCGGCGACTTCTTCAATGTCCATGCCGCCTTCGCTGGAGCCGATGAAGGTGATGCGGCTAGTGGCGCGGTCCATCACCACGCTGAGGTAGAGTTCCTCGGCGATATCGCTGCCTTCTTCAATGTAGACGCGCTTAACCACCTGGCCATCGGGGCCGGTCTGGTGCGTTATCAGCGTCATGCCCAGCATGGCTTCGGCATATTCGCGTACTTCGGAGAGTTTCTTGGCCAGTTTCACACCACCCGCCTTGCCGCGCCCGCCCGCGTGGATCTGTGCTTTCACCACGGTTACTTTGGAGGAAAGCTTTTCCGCGGCTTTTACGGCTTCATCCGCCGTGAAGGCGACATGCCCGCGGGGCACGTTGACGCCAAATTTGGCAAGGATGGTTTTGGCCTGATACTCATGGATATTCATGGGAAGATTCCCTCACGTTATTTTATGATGCCTTGCACCATAAAAGAGTTTTCCTCGATTGCAACGGCTCTGGCGCGATTCTTATGGATTTTTGATGTTTGGCTAAAATTTTAACCATTCGGTCAGGAATTAGGGTTATCCTGAAATTTCACGCATCCGATACGTTTAAACCCCCGAGGCACTCATGGCCGCCATCACCAGCCTTTCCATCCTGGTCAGCATCATCGGTTTTTACTGGTGCATGCATCAGGAGCGCAAGGTGCAGCCTGTGAAGGTTGAGAACAAGCAATTGCCGCCCCAGCAGTGAGGCGGATTACCGTCAAGGTCATTCCCAACGCGAAACGGGATGAAGTGCTTGAAGAGCGGGAAGAGGACGGCCGATTTAACATGAAGGTGAAAGTCAATGCGCAGCCGGAGGGCGGCAAAGCGAATGATGCCGTTATCAAGCTATTGGCGGAGTATTTTAACGTATCGAAGCAGCATGTCGAGATTGAGCGCGGGCATGCGGGGCGTACCAAGCTTGTCAGAATAGAAACGCTTTAGCGTTTACCAGGGGTCCAACTTCATGCTGTTGCGCTGGGCCTGGCGGTCGTTCATCTCATCCATCTGCATGCGTTTTTTTGCCAGTTCCGCCGGGTTGGTGGAGAGCTGGTTCATGATGTAATCCGACGGCATGGGCGGTTGCTCGTCCGGTTTGCGGTCGTTTTGCTGATTACCCTGCTGGTCCTTGTCGCCCTGCTTCTCGCCGGGGGAGGAATCGGCCTGCTGGCCCTCGTTGCCCTGTTCGGGTTTATAGGGGGAGCCGCCTTCGCCCTGCTCGGGTTTTCCATCCTGCGGCTTGCCTTCGCCGCTGCCGCCGCCCTGCTGTTCATTGGGTTTTCCCTGCCCGCCGCCGCCGCCTTGTTGCTTTTGCTGCTGTTGCCGCAGCATTTTTTTGGCGAGTTCGAGGTTGTAGGTGGCGTCGGGGTCTTTCGGCTTGGCGGCGAGGGCGGCAGTGTAGGCATTGATGGCGCCCTGATAGTCGTGCTGCTGGAACTGGCTGTTGCCCCAGTTGTAGAGGGCGGGGAAGGGTTGCTTTTCCTCTGGCGCGGCCTGTTTAAAGGCCTCGGCGGCTTCGGCATATTTACCGGCTTTGTAAAGCGCCACGCCCTTGCGGTAGTCGTTGTGTAAGGCTTCGGCGGCCGCGTTGTAATCGCGGTGTTCGTAGAGCGAGAGGCCTTTCATGTCGTCGCGCAGCGATGCGGGCTCTTCCGCGATGGCCAGCGCAGGGAGCATGGTGGCGATCAGCGGCCAGAAATATTTCATGGCATTTCTCCCGCTTCAAGGCGGCGCAACCACCAGGCAGCCAGTAAGGCCGCCATAGCGGGGATGAGAAACCAGGGATAGCCCTCTTTCCACATGCGCCAGGTCATATGCTGGTCGGTCCCTTTCAGACCAGCCATGATGGGGGCAAAAAGCGCGTCCGTGTCCTCCCGCCCATAGGTGGCGTTCACCCAGGTGCCACCGGTTTTTTTCGCCAGTTCCTTCAGCCAGGCCTCATCGCTTTTGGATATGTGCGCCGCGCCTTTGTCATCCTGCACATAATAGCCTTCGCCATCGGGGATGGGCGCGCCTGCTCCGGTGCCGAACTGGAAGATATGCAGCATGACGGGCATATGGTCCTTGCCAAAGGCGGTCAGTTTTTCCACCGCATGTTCGGTGCCATTTTTTGTGTCCGCCAAGTCGCCATCGGTCATCAAAATGATGTGCAGGTTGCTGGAGCCGTGCTTGGCGGCCATCTGCTGCAGGCGTTTGTCGGCCAGCTCCAGCGCGGCGGGGGTGTTGCTGCCCTGGAGCGGCACGATGTCGGGCGTCAGGCTCTGGATGAGGCTTTTCAGTGTTTCGTTATCGCGCGTGAGCGGGGAAAGGCCGTGGGCGCTGGCGGCGAAGGCGATCAGGCCCGTCTGAATGCCGAAGCTGGTGAAACGTTTCGCAAGGTCGAGGCCTTCCTGCCGCAGGCGGTCGATGCGGCTGGGTTTAAGGTCGGCGGCGAGCATGGAGCGGGAGATATCCGCCACCAGCATCACAGCGGCATCCGGCGCGGCAAGGGGGACGTCCTCATGCTGCCAGCGCGGGCCTGCGAGTGAAAGCAGCATGAGCACGGCCCCCAGCTGCGTGAGGGCAGGGACGAGCCAACGCGGCCAGGCGGTGGAGCTGTCGTGCTGAGACTGTCCGCCGCCACCGCGCAGCAGCTTCGGCAACAGATGTGCATCGGCATAGGCGGCGAAGCTTTCCGCCAGGGTGGGCTTTTTCACACGCGGGCGCACCAGCCACCAGAGCAGCGGCAGCAGGATGAAGCCGAGCAGCAGCCAGTTGGGTTCCGCAAAATGAAAGCCCTGCTCATCCATGGCGTTTCACCAGTTGCACGGGGTTGGCCAGAGGCAGCAGCAGGATGATGATGGCGGCGAGTGCCATGCCCAGCGGCCAGCGGAAAAGCGGTTCATGCTGCATCAGCACGGTGCTTTCGCTTTCCGTGCGCTCAATGGCGTTGATGCGGTTGTAGACCTCTTTCAGCACGTCGGGCTCGGTCGCGCGGAAGAAGCTGCCCTGCGTGATGCGGGCCATCTCTTTCAGCGTTTCCACATCCACTTTCATTTCCGCTTCGATCACCGTGGTGCCGAAGGGACCTTCCTGCGGGAAGGGCACCTTGTCGCTTTTGCCGATGGCGATGGCATAGAAATGCACGCCGTAATCCTTCGCCAGTTTGGCCGCATCCAGCGGTTGAATGGAACCGGCGGTGTTTTCGCCATCCGTCAGCAGAATGATGACGCGGCTTTTGGCGTTGCTGGTTTTGAGCATTTTAACACTTAGGGCCACGGCATCGCCGATGGCGGTGGCATCGCCCACCAGGCCCACCTGCATGTCTTCCAGCGTTTCCAGCACGGCATCACCATCGTTGGTGAGCGGGCTTGCGACATAGGCATTCTCGCCGAACCAGACGAGGCCCAGGCGATCGCCCGGCTGGTCCTTCATGCGGTCGGCCACGAAGCGGTAGAGCACCTGGCGCACCACCTCCATGCGGGTGACGCGGTTGTCGGCGTCGCGCCAGTCCTTCGACATATCCAGCGCCAACATGGAACGGGAAAGGTCGGTCGCCAGCACCAGGTCGATGCCCTCGCTTTTCACGCGCGTCTGACTGCGGAGGATTTCCGGCTGCATGAGGGCGAGGGTAAGAAACAGCCAGACGCATGACCACCAGACCCAGCGCCAGTTCGTTTGCGCGCGACGCGGGGTGGCGCCCGTTTTTTCCATCAGCATTTTCAGCCAGCCCGCGGCGGGGTGATAGAGGTAGGTCCCGCTTTCGGGTTCATTGCCTTTTTGCGTGAACAGAAAGCGATGGGCGAGCCAGATAAGCAGGGGTATAAACAGCCATGCTATTTGCAGGGGTGATGCAAAATGGAAGCTAGCGTTTTGCATCGGTTTTACCTTTTGCATCCGCTGGGGTTTCCAGGCGGGTGAGCCATTCCAGCCCTGCTTTGGCGGCTTGTTGCAATAGCTGAGATGAAGAAGGAGGCGGATTGGGATGGTAGAGCTGCTTCAGCAATTCGCCGCCGTCTCGTTGCCACGCAAAGCCGTTTTTCGCATGTTCGTCCAGCCAGGCGAGCCAGGCATCGCCCTCTAGCCCGGCGGCGGCATCGCGCCCGGCCTGACGGATGGCCAGCATCTTGAGGCAGCCCATCAGCAGCAGGATGTTTTCTTTGTTGACGTTGCCATGCCGGGCCAGCGTTTCCAGCGTCTGGCGCAGTTCGTTGACCGCGATAACGGGCTGGCGTTTTCTGGTTTCCTTCCAGATGAGCCGCGTGAGAAAGAGCACGAGCCCAAGGATGATGGCCGCGCCGCCGATGATCATCAGCCATTCCAGCAGCGCCTGCCACCAGCTTGCATCCATCGGGCTGATATCTTTCAGCTGGGCGAGGGCCTCGTCATGCGTCACAGCCATTCTCCCAATTTGCGCCAGAGCATGGGCGTGGTGCCAAGCTCGGTGGTGGTGGAGGTTGCCATGAGCGGTACGCCGCACAGCTGCGCGATGCGTTGCAGGCTGGCGCGGCGGTCTTTCCAGATTTGTGAGTAGCTATGCTGAAGCTTCTGGCTTTCGGTGTTCAGCTTCACGCGGCGGCCGCTTGCATCTTCCAGCGGCAGGGCGGAGAGCGGCGGCAATTGCTGATCCGCCGGGTCGTCGATGGCCAGCAGCACGGGACGGTGGCGTCTGGCGAGGATGGCCAGTTGCTGTTGCAGGTTGTCGGCGTCTTTTTCCTGGTGCTGATGAAAATCCGACCACCAGAGGATGCGCGCATGCACCTGGCGCAACCAGGGCAGGGTGAGGATGGCCTGGCACTGGGCGCTCAAATTGCCGGGCATGTTGATGGACGGTTTCATGTTGCCTTCCGACAGGGCTTGCAGGATGCGGTAGGCCGCCTTTGGGCCATGTGTCGGCGGGATGGCGATGCCGCCCTGATCGGTCAAGATGAGGCCACCCACCAGGCTGCCGCGTCCAAGGGCAAGCCCCGCTGCCAGTGCGGCCATGTTGCCTGCCAGCACATGCTTGAACTGCACGCGCGTGCCGAAGCGCATCGGCGCAGTGGCATCGATCAGCAATACGACCAGACGCTGCTGCTCTTCCACGTAAAGCTTGGTATGGGCGCGACCGGTGCGGGCGGTGACCTTCCAGTCCATGCGGCGAATGTCGTCGCCATGCGCATATTCACGCACGGAATCAAAGATCATGCCCTGGCCACGGCGGCGGCTGGGCGCTTCGCCCACCATACTGAGGCTGGCGATCGGCGTGCCGCGCAACTGGTTGGAAAGGGTGCGGCCGCGCGCCAGCCATTGCATCAGCCCCGGCAGGCTGGGGTGAGTCGCGTCAGCGTGCTGGCTGCGCGCGTTCCACATGGCTAGACGATGGCAACGATATCGAGCAGACGCGCCACGGCCTGATCGGCGCTGATGCCGCTGGCCTGCGCCTCGAAGCTGAGGCCGATGCGGTGGCGAAGCACGGCGGGGGCCATGGCCTTCACATGCTGCGGCAGCACATATTCATCGCCGCGCAGCCAGGCCAGCGCGCGGGCGGTGCGGCCAAGCGCCAGCGTGGCACGCGGGCTCGCGCCGTAACGCAGCCAGCCTGCGAGGTTGGCGTCCAGCGCTTTCGGCTGTCGGCTGGCATGCACGAGGGTGACGATGTAATCGGCGATTTTGTCGTCCATGTAGGTCTGCGCGGCCTGTTTGCGCGCGGCCAGCACCTGGTCGAGCCGCAGGACGGGGCTTGCCTTGCTGTTGGGGGCGATTTTTGCATCCAGCGAGAGGATGCGTTTTTCCTCTTCCTTGCTGGGATAGGTGATGGGGATGTGCAGCAGGAAACGGTCCAGCTGGGCTTCGGGCAGGGGGTAGGTGCCTTCCTGCTCGATGGGGTTTTGCGTGGCCAGCACCATGAAGACTTCCGGCAGGGCGTAGGAGCTCTGACCGACCGTCACCTGACCTTCGCCCATGGCCTCCAGCAGGGCGGACTGCACTTTTGCAGGGGCGCGGTTGATCTCATCGGCCAGCAAAATGTTGTGGAAGACCGGCCCGGCGCGGAAGGTGAACTGGCCGCTTTCCGGTACATAGATATCGGTGCCCACGACATCAGAGGGAAGCAGATCGGGCGTGAACTGGATGCGGTGGAAGTCGGCTTCCAGCGTTTCGGCGAGCGTCTTGACCAGCGTGGTCTTGGCCAGCCCCGGCATGCCTTCGAGCAGCCCGTGGCCGCCGCAGAGCAGGCAGACCAGTAATTGTTCGATGGCGGCATCCATGCCCACCACGCGCTGGCGGATGGCTTCGATTACCTTGTCAAACGGCGCGCGCATGGCGGTTATCCTCTTAACGTCAAACGGTAGGAAAGGCTGTCATGCAATGCACCGTAGGAGGCGTCGATCACGTTGCCGGACACGCCGACGGTGGTCCAGACGCGGCCTTTTTCGTCACGGCTTTCAATGAGCACGCGGGTGATGGCGCGGGTGCCGGCTTCCGGCGTGAGGATGCGCACCTTATAGTCGGTCAGCACCAGTTTTTCGAGCACGGGGTAATGGCTGGAAAGCGCCTTGCGCAGCGCCATGTCGAGCGCGTTCACGGGGCCGTTGCCTTCAGCCACCGTCATCACCTGCTCGCCTTTGACTTCCACCTTGGCGGTGGCTTCCGACAGGGTGACGACCTTGCCGTGCGCGTTGAAGCGTCGCTCGTCCATTACGCGGAAACTTTGCAGCTTGAAGAATTCCGGCACGTTGTTCGGTGTCAGCACACGGCGGGCGAGCAACTCGAAACTGGCGGCCGCGCCTTCGTAGCTGTAACCCTCCGCTTCTCGCCGCTTCAGCTCGCTGATGAGTTTTTCCAGTTCCGGACCGGATTCGTCGCATTTGATGCCGAGTTCCTTCAGGCGCATCACCACATTGGCACGGCCTGCCTTGTCAGAGACGATGATGGTGCGTTTGTTGCCCACCGTTTCCGGCGCAATATGCTCGTAGGTGCGGGAATCCTTCACGATGGCGGAGGCATGCAGACCGCCCTTGTGCGCAAAGGCGGCCACGCCGACATAGGCGGCATTCTGGTTGGGGGAGCGGTTCAGGCGTTCGTCGATCATGCGCGATTGGGCCGTGAGGTGCGGCAGCTTGTGTTCACCCACGCCGGTGCGGAGGCCCATTTTCAGCATGAGGTTCGGGATAATGCTGACGAGGTTGGCATTGCCGCAGCGCTCGCCGATGCCGTTCATGGTGCCCTGCACCTGGCGCACGCCGGCTTCCACCGCGGCAAGGGAGTTGGCAACGGCCTGCTCGGTGTCGTTATGGCAATGGATGCCAAGCTGGGTACCGGGGATGTGTTTGGTCACATGGCTGACGATGCGATGGATCTCCGAAGGCATGGAGCCACCGTTGGTGTCGCACAGCACAATCCAGCGCGCACCGGATTGCAGGGCGGTTTCGATGCAACGCATGGCGAATGCCGGATTGGCTTTGTAGCCGTCGAAGAAATGCTCGGCATCCAGCATGGCTTCCTTGCCGTGTTTGGCGACCGCGTGGATGCTGTCGGCGATCATGGCGATGTTTTCTTCAAGCTTGAGGCCGAGGGCCTTTTCCACCTGAAAATCCCATGCTTTGCCGACGATGCAGATGCTGCCGACCTCCTGCTGGACGAGGTCCTGCAATTGGGGGTCGTTGCTGGCGCTGCGCCCGGCGCGTCGGGTCATGCCGAAGGCGGTGAGTTTGCTGTGCTTGAGTTTGGGCGGGGCGGAGAAGAAGGCTTCATCCAGCGGGTTGGCGCCGGGCCAGCCGCCTTCGATGAAATCGATGCCGAATTCATCCAGCGCCTTGGCGATGGCATGTTTGTCCGACAGGGTGAAATCCACCCCACGTGCCTGAGCGCCGTCGCGCAGGGTGGAGTCGTAAAGATAGACGTAGTCGCCGCTTTTCTTACTCATGTTCTTATGCCGCCTTTGCGCTCGCCGACTGTTTGCAGGCCGTCAGGAATGCGGCGAAAATGGCATTGTCTTCTTCCGTCGTCAAATATTCCGGGTGCCATTGCACGCCGAGGCAGAAGGTATAATCCCGTGCTTCGATGCCTTCGATCACCGTATCAGGGGCGCGGCAATTGACCACAACGCCCTTACCCGGCTCGCGCACGGCCTGGTGATGGGTGCTGTTGACCATGAATTCGCTTTTGCCGGTGATGCGGTGGAGCAGGGTGCCGCTTTCGACCTTCACGCTGTGGCTGGGCAGGTGCTTGGGCGTTTTCTGCTCATGTTCCAGACAATTGGGGATTGCATCGGGGATATGCTGGATGAGCGTGCCGCCGAGCCCGACATTCAGCAGTTGCTCGCCGCCACACACGCCGAGGATGGGGATGTTGCGCTTGAGCGCGCCGTGAAGCATGGCGCTTTCAAATTGTGTGCGCGCGGGTTTGGTGGTGACGGTGGCGTGCTTGCTGGTATCGCCGAAAATGGAGGGGTCGATATCGAAATTGCCGCCGGTGATGACGAGACCCTGAATCATATCCAAGTATTTCTCAGCTAAATCAGGATGATATGGTAGCATGAAGGGGATGCCGCCATGACGGGCGACCGCGTCGCTGTAATTCTGGCGGAGGGCATACCAGGGGCTTTGGGCGTAGCCGCCCGGTTCCTCGTGGTCGAGCGTGATGCCAATCAACGGCATAAAGCTGGATTTCACCATTTCTTTATCAATCCGGTCTATCAGGGATGTGTACCAGTAGGATGGCACAGGATAGGCCAATGTCAACCAGCACCTTATTAGGCGTTTTGTTCGGTTTTATGCTGTTTGTGGGCGCCATTGCCCATGAGACGGATAATTACCGTTCCTTCATGAGCCTTTCTGCCTTCATGATCATTTTCGGCGGCACGCTTTCGACCGCTTTCATGAACTATCAGTACCGTTACGTGGTCGAGGCTTTGAAGGCCGTCATCAACATGTATAAAAAACCGCCCGCCAGCCGCGAAAGCATGGTGCAGGACGTGATGTACCTCATCAAATGGGCCTATGTGGTGCAAAGCAAAGGGATCGTTGCGCTGGAGCAGGAAGTAAAGGCCACGCGCATCAACAACCCGCTGCTGAAATTCGGTGCGGACGCGGTGGCGACGGGCTATGAATCCCACAAGATCAAGGAGATCATGGAAATCGCGGTGGAGAGCGCCTATGAGCGCGCGACCGTGGTAGTGGACGTGCTGAAGAACATGGCCGCAACCGCCCCGATGTTCGGCATGGTGGGCACGCTGGTCGGGATGGTGGTGATGCTCCAGAATATGGGCGAGGATATGTCCAAGATCGGTAAGGGGATGGCGGTCGCTCTTCTTGCAACGCTTTATGGTGTGGTGGCCGCGCGGATGGTGTTTCTGCCCGCCGCGCTCAAGATGGAACAGAATGAGGGCATCGTGCGCCATCGCAACATGATGCTGGCCGAAGGGCTGGTCGGCATCGCCGAGAAGCAGAGCCCACGTTACCTGCAGGACCGTTTGAACAGCTACCTCGACCCGTCCATGCATTTCAGCATCGACAAGCAGATGCATTAAGGTTTCCATGGCTTTCAAGAAGAAACATAAACCAGAAGATGAGAATTGGCTGGTAACCTACGCCGACATGGTGACGTTGCTGATGTCGTTCTTTATTTTGATGGCCACCGTTTCCAAGCCGCAGCCTTCGCTTTTCGAAGGGGTGAAACAGGGGCTGATTTCCGAATTCGCCACCGAAGGCAAAGGCAAGGGGCAGGAGGCGGCCACCACCGAGACCGCCAAGGACGCCATCCAGGCGCTGCTGCTGAAGCATAAGGCCTCCAAGGAAATCACCATGGAGGATTCCGGCAACGGCATGATGATGGATTTCACCGAGGCCAGCCTGTTTGAGCCGAACTCCGCCACCATCAGCGATAAGGCCAAGCCGATTCTGGACGATCTGGTGCTGGAACTGGCGCGGGTGGAATATGATAAATACCGCATCGTGGTGGAAGGGCATACGGACGACACGCAGCCGACCAATCCGGCATTCCCGACCAACTGGGAGCTTTCTTCCGTCCGCGCGGCGGCAGTGGTGCGTTATTTCATCGCCAAAGGGTTTGATCCGCGGCGGCTGACGGCCAGCGGCTATGCCGATACCTTCCCCAAGCGCCCGAACAAGGATGGCTACGGCAATCCGATTGAGGAGAACCGTGCGATTAACCGGCGCATATCTATTATGCTGGAACGGGATTAGGCTTTTTCATCGCTTTGTCATAATTGCTTCCTATGAGGGACGCTCTTAGGAAAGGTTTTTATGGCGGATTTGGCAATTATCATGGCTTCCCAAGGAGAAGCGGAGCTTTTTCCCAGAGTGGAAGCGCTGGACAATCTCGATCAGCTCGGGGTGGCACGGGTGCTGGCGCGCGCGCTTCAATGCATGGCCAACGACGCGCGCTTAATGGCCGCTACGGACGAGGCTCAAGCTGGCTATGTGGCAGGTGAGATTGCCTATTACCTGCGTTACTCATACGATCGGCGCAATATTTCCATTTCCCTGGAGGGGCAGGCCACGGATGCGCCGCGCCCGGTTAATACAAGAATGTCAATGCAGGCCGTATATGCACTGAGCGAGACGTATGCCGGTGCTATTCAAGGGCTGATCATGAAGGGTGATAAAGAAAGCATCCTCGCAGTTTCCCGCGCATTGGCCACCATCAGCGCCCAGGTAGCGGTTGCCGAAGGGGCAACGGTTTACAGCTTTGGCGCGGAGGGTTATGTGGATGCCGTCCTGCAGGAAGCTATTCGCGCCCTGGAGAATGGCGCCGCGCGTTGATAGTCAGCTTTTTACCACGCCAATATAAGGCAGCTCGCGGTAATAGCCTGCCCAGTCCAGCCCGTAGCCGATGACGAATTCATCCGCTACCGTGAAGCCGACATAATCAGCCTTTACAGGGTGCTTAAGCTTGCCCGGCTTGTTGAGCAGCACGGCGAGCCTCACGCTGGCCGGTTCGTAGGCGTTCAGCATCTCGATGGCGAAGCCGAGCGTGTTGCCGGTTTCCAGAATATCATCCAGCAGCAGCACGTGGCGACCTTCCATGCCGTCGCCCAGGCCGCGCACCAGCTGTACCTTGCCGCTGCTTTGCGTGCCTTTGCCATAGCTGGACAGGGTCATGAATTCCACCTGGATGCGCATGTCATGCGCGGCGAGCGCGCGCATCAGATCGGCGGCGAACATGAAGCTGCCGCGCAGCAGCGCCACCACGGTGAGATGCTTGCCTTTGTAATCGCGCGCGATGTCGGCCGCGAGTTCCTTGATGCGCGTGGCGATGACGGTTTCCGGGTAGAGCACATCGATGCTGTGGGGGGCGAGGTCGGCGGCGGTGGTGATCATAAAGGGGTGCTCTTAGGGGCGCATACTGAGTTGGATGGTGTTGCCCAGGTCAATATCGACATGCGTGACGCGTGGCGAGCGATTTTTGATCTCCGCGGAGAAGGGCACGGATTTGCCCGGCTCAAGCGAGAGGCCCTCGCCGGGGTAATTGACATAATGGACGATGTTGTTCTGCGCGTCCTTCAGGCTGATGCGCAGAATAGGCACGATGCGGTTGTTTTCGGCCTTGTTCTGGATGGTGCCGGTGATGAAGTAGCTGTTTTCTTTACGGCCGGGCAGCACCTGCACATTGACCTTGCCGAGGACGAGGCCATCGGTGGCGGTGATGCCCGCCATTTCATAGAGCGAGGAAAGCACGGGCATGCCGGAGAGCTTGTCGCTGAATACCCATGCGCCAAATACGAACGCGGCGATGCCGAAGGCCATGGCCGCCAGCTTGAAGACGCCCGGATCCATCGGCGCTTTTTCCTGCGGCGCAGGCGCGGCGGAGCCGAAGGCGATTTTGGGCATGTCGCCATCGTCCCATTCCGCGATGGGCTGCATGGGCTCGTCGGTCGAAGGAGCGGGTGCGCTGATGGCCGGTTCCGGCGCGGGAGCGGCGGGAGCAGGCGCGGCGAGGGGGGGCGGTTCATCGGCATCGGAAGGAAGGACATGCCATGTGTGGCTGCATTTCGCGCAGCGGACTTTCCTGCCGGCCGGGGGCACGGCGGAATTGGGTACTGAGAATTTAACCGCGCAAGACGGGCAGGTGATGATCATGGCGCATCGTAAAAAGGAGCTCTGCATGATTATGTTTATTTTTCGCCATGCATCCACTAAAAACTTGTTCCAATTCCATTAACCGTGTCATCCCCCGATTTGAGGTGCTTCCGTGGCCAAGCTTGCTGCCAATGCCCAGTATATTTTGCGTTGCGAAGGGCTTAGCGCCTATTATGAACAGGATAAGCCGGTGCTGGAGGATGTGAGCTTCGCCCTCAAGAAAGGCTCCTTCCATTTCCTTACCGGGCCGAGCGGCTCGGGCAAATCCACCTTGTTCTCCCTGCTGTCGCTGGCGATGCGGCCTGCCTCGGGCAAAATCTTCCTGTTCAATGACGAGGTCACCCGTCTGCCGGACGAGCGCATGCCGTTTTTGCGACGCAAGGTGGGCATGGTGTTTCAGGATTACAAACTGCTGAACCACCTGACGGTAGAGGAGAATGTGGCCCTGCCGCTGAAGATCGAAGGAGTGGACCGCGGAACGGTGGCGCGCAACGTGAACGAGATGCTGGAATGGATCGGCATGGGGCCTTATGCAAAAGTGCTGCCGCCGACCCTTTCGGGCGGGCAGAAGCAGCGCGTGGCGATTGCCCGCGCGGTGATCACCAAGCCGGAAATCGTGCTGGCCGACGAGCCGACCGGCAACCTCGACCCCGACCTCGGCATGCGGTCCATGAAATTGTTCGAAGGGCTGCACAAGCAAGGGGTGACCGTGCTGGTGGCCACCCACAACGAAGCGATGGTGGAGCGCATGGGGCACCCGATTTTGCGGCTGAAGAACGGGCATATCAAACAAGGGCTGCCGACGCGCGAGGCGTCCAGCCTGTCGCCGGAGTTTATCGCATGAAGCCGCGTGACACGCAGAGGCTGAAGGCGGTTTGCGCCCTTGTGTTGGGGATGGCGCTGGTGCTGGGTGTGCCCGCCCATGCGGCCGATGCGCCGAGCCTGAAACCGCGCATGGCGGAGAAGACGCTTTCCAACGGCATGCGCGTGGTGGTGGTGGTGAACCGCAGCGTGCCGGCGGTGATGCACATGATCTGGTTTACGGCGGGGTCAGCCGATGAGCTGCCGGGCAAGGGCGGCATGGCGCATTTTCTGGAGCACTGGATGTTCAAGGGAACGAAGCGTTTCCCCGAGGGCGCATATTCGCGTGAGATCGATAAGGTCGGCGGCAGTTCCAACGCCTTTACCAGCCGCGATTACACGGCGTTTTTCGCGCGGGTGCCCAAGGATTTTCTGCCAAAACTGATGGAAATGGAGGCGGACCGGTTTCAGCATTTTCCGAGCGACCCCAAAACCTTCGAGGGTGAGCGCAACGTGATTGTGGAAGAGCGCAAGATGCGGAGCGAAGCGAGCGTGGACGGCATGGCGGATGAGGAGATGAACCTGCATGAGTTCCGCCATCATCCGTACCGGTTGCCGACCATCGGCTTTACCAGCGAGATTCTCGGCATGAAGCTAGAGGACCTGAAGGCGTTTTATGACCGTTATTACCAGCCGGCCAATATGATTCTGATTGTCGGCGGTGATGTGGAGCCGGAACAGGTGTTCGCCGAGGCGGAAAAACATTACGGCCCGCTGAAGGCAGGGCAGCGCAATGCGCGCCAATGGCCGGTGGAACCGCCGCAGCATGGGGCGGTGGAACTGATGCTGACGCACCCGCTGGCAAGGCAGCCGGTGTGGGAGCGCCGTTACCTCGCCCCGCAGGGAAGCACAGGAGCGGATGCGTGGAAGGCCGACGCGCTGCGCCTGGTGGCCTATGTGCTGGGTGCGGAGCCGCATGGGGTGCTGTATCAGCAGCTGGTGAAAAAGCAGCCGGTCGCCACGGGGGTGAATGTGGGCTACACGCCGCTGACGGTCGGGCCCACAAGCGTGGATATCAGCTTTCAGCCCGCGCCGGGAACCAGCCGCGCGGCGATGGATGCGGCCTATGAGAGGGTGCTGGCGGATTTCCTGAAAAACGGCGTGACGGATGCGCAGCTTCAACAGGCCAAGGATGCGATGATCGCGGCGGATATCTACGGCTATGAGGGCATCAGCGGCATGCCGTTTCGCATCGGGTTTGCCGTGGCGGTGGGGCTGCCGCCTTCTTACATCCTGGATGCCGCCAAGCGGTTGCAGGGCATCTCGAAGGAGCAGGTGAACCAGGTGGCGAGGGAAGTGATGGCACGGCACGCGGTGGGATTGTGGCTGACGCAGCCACCCGCATCCGCAAAAGCCGTACCGGGAGGCAAACAATGAGGCATTATCTGATCGCATTTTCATGCCTGCTGCTGGTGCTGTTGCCATGGCAAGCAAAGGCATTCCCTCCGGTGGAAGCGCTGAAGACGCCAAAAGGTATCACGCTCTGGTATATGGGGCATCATGAGGTGCCGGTGGTTTCGGCCATTGTGTCGGTGCAGGGGATCGGCGCGTTTGCGGAAAGCGAAGCGCAATCCGGCCTGGCGGCGACGAGCGCGCGCATGCTGATTGAAGGCGCGGGCGGCAAGAGCGCCGAGGATTTCCAGATGTACCTGGACCAGCGTGGCATTGAGCTTGCGCCAGTGGCGCAACCGCTGAGCCTGGATGTGTCGCTGAAAACCATCAGCAACCGCGTGGATGAGGCTTTTCCGAAGCTGGCGGACCTGCTGCTGCGCCCGGCCCTGCCGGAAGCGGCGCTGGGCCGCGTGAAGGAACAGCTGCTCGCAGGCTGGCAGGCCATGCAGCAGGACCCCTCCAGCGTGGCAGGCATTGCCTGGTGGAAGGAGGCGTTTCCGACGCACCCGTGCGGGCGGCACGGACAGCTGACGCCGGAAAGCGCGCAGCATATCGGCCTGAAGGATGTGAAAGGCTTTTTGCAAAAAGGACTGTATCGCCAGCGCCTGAACGTGGTGGTGGTGGGCGATATCAGCAAGGAAAAGGCGGTGCAGTTGGTGGATGCGGCCTTCGGCGCCTTGCCGGATGAACCCGCGCCCTACGCATTCCCCGCTGCCGTGCCGATGGCCAAGGGGGGAACCAGCCATGTGAGCATGGACACGCCGCAGGCGGCCGTGATGTTCGGCATGCCCGCCATGCCGCGTTCCAGCCCGGATTTTTTTGCCATGAACATTCTGACGCATCTGTTTGGCAGCGGCAATTTCTCCTCGCTGATGATGCAGCGGTTGCGTGAGGAGAAGGGTTTGGTTTATGGTGCCTCTGCCGATTATGTGTTTCATGAATCCTGCCCGGTATTGACGGGTGTGTTTTCCACCCGTCCGGAAAATACCGAAAAGGCCATTGCCAGCTTCCGCGAGTTGCTGGCGCAGACGGCCAAGGGCAATTTCACTCAGGCGCAGCTGGACGATACGCGCAGCAACCTGCTCGGCAATTTTGCCTTGCAGGCGGACAGCACAGGCAGGCTGGCGGGCATTCTGGCCAATATGCAGGCCAACCGTGTGCCGCCCGAGCATCTGCAGACCTATGTGCGGAATTATCAGGCGGTGACGCTGGATGACCTGAAACGCATTGCAAAACTATGGCTGAAGGCCGATGCCACGCGCATCATCAGCGCCGGGCCAGGTACGGCGGCAAAACCGTAATACAGAAAGTACATGCATCATGAGTTTTCCCTATAGTCAGCTGTTTCTCAACGCAGAAGGGCAGGATTACGCCATGCCCCCCACCATGGATGTGGCAGGGCTCGAAGGCCTGGCGGATATTTTCAGCAAGCCGGATATTCTGAAGCGCCACCCCGTGCTGGAACTTCCTTACCGTAAGGAGGACCTTAAGGCCGTGGTGAATTTTGCCGAAAGGGCATCGCGCTTCAAGCGGCTGATTGTGCTTGGCACGGGGGGGTCCACCCTTGGCGGGGCGACGCTGGTGGGGCTCGGCAAGCCGGGTACGACCACGGTGCATTTTGTGGAGAATCTCGACCCGGACAGCCTCTCCACGCTGTTGTCTCCCGACAGGTTAAGGGAATCGATGGTGCTGGCCATCAGCAAATCCGGCGGGACGGTGGAGCCGCTTTACCTGCTGCTGCAGGCGGCCTCCATGCTGCGTGAGATGGGGGTGCCGCTGAAAGAACAGGTGGCGGTGCTGACGGGCAGCAAACCTTCGCCCATGCGCAGCTTCGCGGAAGACCACGACCTTACCATCATCCCCCACCCGGATGATATTGGCGGGCGTTATGCGGTGCTGACGGCGGTCGGGCTGATTCCCGCGTTGCTGGCCGGGCATGACATCCATGCTCTGCGCCATGGCGCGACGGAAGTGGTGACGCGCCTGAAGGAAACGCCGGGTTATAACCCCGCGCTCATCGGCGCGGCATGGCTGATGCATTGCCAGCAGCAGGGGGCGAAGCTCTCGGTCTTCATGCCCTATTGCAACCAGCTGTTTGCCATGGGCACCTGGTATCGCCAGCTGCTGGCGGAAAGCCTGGGCAAGAGTGGCAAGGGGTTCACGCCCATCCGCTCACTCGGCGCGGTGGACCAGCACAGCCAGCTGCAGCTTTACCTGGACGGCCCGCGCGACAAATGCTTCACCATGCTGGAAGTGAATGTGCGCGGCAAGGGTGATATGGCTCCGGCGGAATGGTTGACCAAATATGGGCTGGATTACCTGCAGGATAATACATCCGGCGATGTGCTGATGGCGCAGTGCCAGGCCACGGCGGCGACGATGGCAGGCCATGGGCTGCCCGTGCGCCACATGGTGATGCAGCGGCTGGACAGTGAAGCCGTGGGGGCATTGCTGATGCATTTCATGCTGGAAGTGATCGCGCTGGCGGAGCTGATGCAGGTCAACCCCTACGACCAGCTTGCGGTGGAACAGGGCAAAGCTTTGACGCGCAAGGTGCTGCGGGCGCAAGGGACTGCCGCATGAGCGATGCGAAGCCCATTATCCGCCTGCTGCCGAATGTGGTGGTGAACCGCATTGCGGCGGGTGAGGTGGTGGAGCGGCCCGCCAGTGTGGTGAAGGAGCTGGTGGAAAATGCCGTGGATGCGGGCGCGACCCGCGTGGATGTGCGGCTGGAACAGGGCGGGCGCAGCCTGATTGCGGTGACGGATAATGGCATCGGCATGGGGCCGGATGATTTGAACCTGGCCGTGCAGCGGCATGCGACCTCCAAGATGCCGGAGGATGATCTGCTGGCGATCCGTTCGCTCGGGTTTCGGGGGGAGGCATTGCCTTCCATCGGCTCGGTGAGCCGGATGAAATTGACCAGCCGCGCCAAGGGTGCGGATGAGGCCTGGATGCTGGCCGTGGATGGCGGCGAGGTGATGGAGCCAGCGCCCGCGACGCACCCGGTGGGCACGAGCGTGGAGATTCGCGATCTGTTCTTCGCGGTGCCGGCGCGGCTGAAATTTTTGAAGACGGAACGCACGGAGCTGCAGGCCGCCACCGACATGCTGGAACGGCTGGCGATGAGCCATCCGTCCGTTGCGTTTTCCCTGATGCATGATGGCAAGATGCTGCATCAATGGCCCGCGCGAGGGACGGGGCATGAGGGCAGGCTGCTCCGGCTGGCGGATGTGCTGGGCAAGGAATTCGCCGAGAACGCGCAGGCGATTGAAGCCAATAACGAAGGCATGAAGCTGACGGGGTTCGCCAGCCTGCCGACCTTCAACAAGGCCACCAGCGCGTGGCAGTATGTTTCCGTCAATGGGCGGCCAATCCGCGACAAGCAGTTTCTTGGCGCCATCAAGGCGGCCTATCAGGATTATCTGGCGCATGACCGGCATGCGGTGGTGGCGATGTTTCTTGATCTGCCTTCGGAAGAGGTGGATGTGAATGTGCACCCGGCGAAGGCGGAGGTGCGCTTTCGCATGGCGGGGGCGGTGCGGTCGCTGGTGATTCACGGCATTCGTCAGGCATTGGCGGGGGCGGGGTTTAAGGCCTCCACGCAGGTGGCGGCGCAGGCGCTGCAATTCGCGCGGCCTGCAGTTATGCCACAAAGCAGTCTGCCGCTTGGGTATATGAGCGGTGCCGCGCCGCGTGTGGCAAGCGCGGTGCCGAGCTATACAGGCGCGATGATGCAGCGGGTGCGCGAGCAGGTGGCCCCTAAGCAATGGAACGAGCCGGAATCGCAGGAGCCGTTCGGCAGCGGGCCGGGGATTGCACCCGCGCCGGATAATCAGCCGCAGGAGGATGTGCCGCCGCTGGGCTATGCCAAGGCGCAACTGCATGGCACCTATATCGTGTCGCAAACGGCGGATGGTTTGGTCATTGTGGACCAGCACGCGGCGCATGAACGGCTGGTGTATGAACGCATGAAGCTTGCCATGAGCGAAGGCGAGCTGGCGCGGCAGGCGCTGCTGATACCCGAAGTGGTGGAAGTGGGCGCGCATGGGCAGGAGATATTGAAAAGCCGCGTGGAAGAATTGCTGCAGCTTGGGCTGAAGCTGGAGCCGTTCGGCGATAAGGCCGTGCTGGTGCGCGAGGCGCCCGCGCTGATGGGCGAATGCGACATTGCCGGGCTTGTGAAGGACATGCTGGCGGAGATGGAGGAGCATGGCGAGCATTTTTCCCTGCGTTCCCGCATCGAGCATATCTGCGGCACGATGGCCTGCCACGGCTCCGTGCGGGCGGGGCGGGCGCTGAGCATGGGCGAGATGAATGCGTTGCTGCGCGAGATGGAGGCCACGCCGCATAGCGGCCAGTGCAACCATGGGCGGCCGACTTATGTGGAGTTGAAGAAGGCGGATATTGAGAAGCTGTTTGGGCGGCGCTGAGTTGGTTGTTGTCATTCCGGCGAAGGCCGGAATCTATCTTTTTGTTTTATTGCGGATGTCAGCATGGATCCCGGATCGAGTCCGGGATGACGGTTTTCCTAAATTCGCTATGCTCATTAAGGAAAACAATTGGATGAATGTTGTTAGTGGCCAATAAAAAAGCCGGGCTTTTGGCCCGGCTTTTTCGTTCGATGTGCGGTCGGTTAGCCGACGATGTCGCAATCGGAGAAGAAGAAGCGGATCTCGTTGGCGGCGTTCTCGACGGAGTCGGAGCCGTGAACGGAGTTGCGCTCGATGCTTTCGGCATGGAGCTTGCGGATGGTGCCGGCATCGGCGTTGGCCGGGTTGGTGGCGCCCATCAGTTTGCGGTAGGCGGCAACGGCGTCTTCGCCTTCCAGAACCTGTACGACTACCGGGCCGGAAACCATGTATTCCACCAGTTCGCCGAAGAAGGGGCGCTCTTTGTGCACGGCGTAGAACTGGCCGGCCTGAAGGCGGGACAGGCGCGTGCGGCGCTGGGCGATGATGCGGAGGCCGCTTTCCTCGATCATGGCATTGATTTTGCCCGTCAGGTTGCGTTCGGTGGCATCCGGCTTCAGGATGGAAAAGGTGCGTTGGATCGCCATGTTCTTATCTCCAAGGGAATGTCTGATGGGACGCTCTCTAGGGTGGTTAGGGGGTAGAGGCAAGTGTTTTGTTTAAGATGACGCCCCTCACCCCAGCCCTTTCTGGGACTTACGCGGCCTTCGGCCACGGTTCCCCTCAAGCCCCGCAAGCGGGGCGAGGGAGCCTGCCGTGCAATTTCTCCGCTACGGGTACATAAGTATTGATTGACTCCCCTCTCCCTGCTGCGGGAGAGGGGGGGCGTGAGAGATTATTTCAGCAATTCCCTGCTGCCATAGGCGATAAAATGGCCGTTCCGATAATCCGGCTTGCCATAGGTGAAGGGTTTGCCTTCGGGCGTCAGCACCAGGCCGCCTGCGGCATTGAGCACGGCATGGCCCGCGGCGGTGTCCCATTCCATGGTGGGGGCGAAGCGGGGGTAGATGTCGGCACTGCCATCGGCCACGGCGCAGAATTTCAGGGAACTGCCCGCCTTGATGGCGCTTTTGACCTGCAAATGGGCCACGAAGGCCCTGGTATCGTCATCCAGGTGCGACTGGCTCATGACCACGTTCAGGCCGTCTTTTGAGGGTGCAAGGGTGCGAATGGCACGTTCCGGCCCGGTTTTTTCCCGCAGCCAGGCGCCCATGCCGACCACGCCGCCATAGAGCTTACCCGTTACCGGCACCTGCACCACGCCGAGGGCCGGCTGATGGTTGCGAATGAGGCCGATATTGACGGTGAATTCACCGGTGCGTTTGATAAAGCTTTTGGTGCCGTCCAGGGGGTCCACCAGCCAGAATTCATCGGCGGCGGCAGCGGCGTGGTTGGAGGTCTCTTCCTCGGAAATGACGGGGATGTGCGGAGTAAGCCGTGCCAGCCCGGCGGCGATGATGTGGTGGGCTGCGGTGTCCGCCTCGGTCACGGGGCTTTTGTCGTCCTTGCGTTCCACCGTAAACTCACCCGCGTAGACGGCCAGGACGGCTTCAGCGGCTTCCACCGCCAGCTGGCCGATGGCCTGGCACAGCGCGATATCAGGGTGGGAGGATGTGGCGGGGTGGGGCGACATTCAGGGGCCTTTTGTCTTATTATGAAAAAGCGACAGTACGCATGGCGGGCCTCGCTTGCAAGCCGGATCTGGCATGAAAACGGTGCTGCGGCGCAAGATGCAAAGCTTTTGCTTTTGGTGGTAGGCTGCACTAGAAGGCAGCAAGGCTTTGTTGATATTCTCGGCGTAAGCTTAACAAAGCCCGGAAATATGGATGAAAGGACGCATTATGCCAGCCAAACGGATGAGCGCTGTTTCCAAGCCGGTGGAAGAGACCAATCCCGTTTTGCAAAACATCCTGAATGCGATTCCTAAAAACATCGAATTTTCGCAGCCGCAACTGCTGCCGCGCTTTATCCATGAATATTTTCGTCATCTTCCCGAGGTCGACCTGCAGGGGCTGGACCCGGTGCAGGCCTGCAAGCGGGCGCTGGCCGCGTGGGAGTTCATCCAGAAGCGTCCGGCGTCGGAACCCGCCAAAATCCATCTTTACAACCCCACCATCAAGCAGCATGGCTGGCAGGCGCCCAGCAGCCATGTGCTGACCTTGCATGACGATATGCCCTTTCTGGTGGATTCCCTGACATCCGAAGCAGGGGGGCAAGGCTATGAGGTGCTGTCGCTGATTCACCCGATTTTGTTTGTGGAACGCGACAAGGATGGCGTGCTGAAAGCGCTCGGCAGCGCGGAAGAGGCTGATGAAACACCGGTTTATCAGGCGGAATCGCTCATCGATATGGAAGTGAGTCATGTTGGCGACGAGCATGACATGCAGGTATTTTCCAAGGCTGCGGCAGAGGTGTTTCATGCCGTGCGTCATTGCGTGGCGGACTGGCCTTCCATGACGGCCAAGGTGGAGAACCTTACCGGCCATCTGCGCCAGCTGCCAGCTTCCATCGCGCGGGATGAAATGCCCGAGGCGCTGGCGTTTCTCGCCTGGCTGCGCAACCATCATTTCGTGTTTCTCGGCGCGGTGGACTACACGCTGGATGCAAAGGGCGGCCTGAGCGCGGATGAAGCATCCCGCCTCGGGCTTTATTCCCCGGATGTGCCGAAACGTCTGGCACCCGCAGTCAAGCTGGCCGATTATGAAACGACGCATTTGAAAAAACGGCCCGAGTTGATTTATATCACCAAATCGGATGCCAAATCCGCCGTGCACAGGCCGATTGCGCTGGATGTGGTGAGTGTGAAACGCCTGAACAACCGTGGCGAACTGGTGGGTGAGAGCCGTTTTGTCGGGTTGTTCACCTCCACGGTTTATTTTGAAAAGATGGACGATATCCCGCTGATTCGCCAGAAGGCGGAGCATGTGCTGGAACGCGCCGGGTTTGCCCCGCGCAGCCATGATGCCAAAGCGCTGACGACCATTCTGGAATTCCTGCCGAGGGATGAGATGTTCCAGATGTCGGAAGATGTACTGCACAGCACGGCCATGGGGGTGCTTTCGCTGGAGACGCGGCCGCGGGTGCGGGCGTTTACCCGTAAGGATGAGTTTGAGCGGTTTATCGTGAGCCTGGTGTATGTGCCGCGCACGCGCTTTTCCACCGAGATGCGCACCAAGATTCAGGCGATTCTGGAAGAGGCCTACCACGCCAAGATGGATGCGTTTTACACCCAGCTGACCGATTCGCCGCTGGCGCGCATCCTGTTTAAGCTGCACACGACGCCGGGGCATATACCCGAGGTGGATATGGATGCCCTGAATGCCCGCCTGGCGGATGCGGTGAGCGCGTGGGACGAGTCGCTCGGCAAGGCGCTGCAGGGAACCTACGGCCCCAACCACGGCGCCAAGATGATGCGCATTTACGGCAAGGCTTTCAGCAGCGATTATGTGGCGCGTTATGCCGTGCCGCGTGCGATTGAGGATATCCGCAATATCGAGCTGGTGATGGCGAAAAAATCCATCACGGTGGATTTGTGCAGCGTGGATGAGGGTGAGCAGGCGCTGACGCTTCGTCTGTACAGCCCGGGCAACCAGGTGGCGCTTTCGGACATTCTGCCGGTGCTGGAGCATATGGGCCTGAAGGTGCTGGAAGAGGTGCCGGTGCGGCTGGGACCGCTTGGCGTGGAGAATGGCGTGTGGGTGCATGATTTCCGGCTGCGTTTGCGGCAGGGTGAATTGCCGCCGCTTTCTTCCATCAAGGCCCTGTTCGAGGAAACGCTGCTGAAAACCTGGCATCAGGAAATCGACAATGACGGGTTCAACCGTCTGGTGATCGCTTCCCGCATGGGGTGGCGCGATGTGGTGATGCTGCGTTCCTATGCCAAATATTTGAAGCAGGTGCGGTTCTTCTACAGCCAGGAAGCAATGGAAGATGCGCTGGCGAAAAACCCGAAAGTGGCGAGCCTGCTGGTGCAGCTGTTCCATGCGCGCTTCAACCCGGAGCTGGGTGGGCACCGCGATGCGCGCCAGGCCGCGCTGAAGGAAGAACTGGACCAGGCGTTCAATGCCGTGACCAATGTGACGGAAGACCGCATCCTGCGCCGTTATGCGGACCTGATGCTGGCCACCATGCGCACGAACTTTTTCCAGACGCATGAAAATACGGACGGCAAGCAGGAGCCGAAATCCTACCTGTCTTTCAAATTCGCCTCGCATAAGGTACCGTTTTTGCCGAAGCCGGTGCCGTTTGCCGAGATATTCGTCTATTCGCGCCGGGTGGAGGGCATCCATCTGCGCGGGGGGAAAGTATCGCGTGGGGGTATCCGCTGGTCCGACCGGAGCGAGGATTTCCGCACCGAGGTGCTGGGTCTGCTGAAAGCGCAGATGGTGAAGAACGCCGTGATCGTGCCGGAAGGCGCGAAAGGCGGGTTCTATGTGAAGGAGCCGCCCGCTTCCGGCGACCGTCAGGAGCTTCAGGACGAGGCCGTTTATTGCTACATCACCTTCCTTTCCGGCCTGCTGGACATCACCGACAACATGGTGAAGGGCAAGCTGGTGCCGCCGCAGAACGTGGTGCGTTATGACGGCGACGATCCTTACCTGGTGGTGGCGGCGGACAAGGGCACGGCGACCTTCTCCGACATTGCCAATGGCGTGTCGGAAAGCTACGGCTTCTGGCTGGGGGATGCGTTCGCCTCTGGCGGCTCGGCAGGGTATGACCATAAGAAAATGGGCATTACCGCCAAAGGGGCGTGGGTATCCGTGCGCAGGCATTTTCAGGAAATGGGAATCGACCCCAACCGCGATCCCATCACGGTGGTGGGCATCGGCGACATGGCGGGCGATGTGTTCGGCAACGGGCTGTTGCGGTCGGAAACCATGCAACTGGTCGGCGCATTCAACCATATGCATGTGTTCATCGACCCCAACCCGGATGCGAAGGCGAGCTTTGTGGAACGTCAGCGGCTGTTCGCCCTGCCGCGTTCCACCTGGGCGGATTATAATGAATCCCTGATTTCCAAAGGCGGCGGGGTGTTTCCGCGCAATGCCAAGCTGATTCAGGTGACGCCGGAGATGAAGGCGCGTTTCGGCATTGTGCAGGACAGCCTGACGCCTGATGAGATGATCCGCGTGCTGCTGACGGCGCCGGTAGACCTGTTGTGGAACGGCGGCATCGGCACCTATGTGAAATCGGAAGAAGAGAACCATGCGGATGTAGGCGACCGCGCCAATGAGGCCGTGCGCGTGGATGGGCGCGACCTGCGCTGCAAGGTGGTGGGCGAGGGCGGTAACCTCGGCTTCACGCAGCGTGGGCGCATCGAGTATGCGCTGCATGGCGGGCGCATCAATACGGATGCGATTGATAATTCCGGCGGGGTGGATTGCTCCGACCATGAGGTGAATATCAAAATCGCCTTGCGCCGTGCGGTGGAATCCGGCGCGCTGGATATACCCAAGCGCGACGAGCTGCTGGCGGCGATGACGCCGGAGGTGGAATTCCTCGTGCTGCGTGACAATATCCTGCAGACACAGGCGCTGACCATTGCCGAACGCCAGGGCGTCTCTCTGCTCGGGCCGCAGGCACGGGTGATGAAAATGCTCGAGAAGGACGGCATACTGGACCGCGGCATTGAGTTTTTGCCCGACGATGAACAGCTGGAGGAACGCAAGACGCTGAAAAAAGGCCTGACCCGGCCGGAGCTGGCCGTGCTGCTGGCCTACAGCAAGATGCACCTGTTCCGTGACCTGCTGCAATCCACCCTGCCGGACGATCCCTATTTCGCGCAGGATCTCATCCGTTACTTCCCCATGAACATGCGGGAGAGTTACGCCAAGGTGATTGAGCAGCATCAGCTGCGCCGTGAGATCATCGCCACGATGACGACCAACTCCATCATCAACCGCGTGGGCAGCACGTTCTTTTATCAGCTGACGGACGATGTGGGCATGCAGAGCTGCGACATCGCACGGGCCTATGTGGTGGCGCGCGACAGCTTCAAGCTGCGCGACATCTGGGCAGCCATCGAGGCGCTGGACGGCAAGGTAAGCGCCGACATTCAGGTGAGCATGTTTGTGGCCATCAACCAGCTGCTGTACCGTTTGACGCTGTGGCTGCTGCGTAACCTGCCGCACCCGCTGAATGTGGCAGAGGCGGTGCAGCGTTTCAGTGCGCCGGTGCAGCAATTGATGGAAAGCCTGCCAAAGATGATGAGCGAAGGCATCCGTGCGGAGCTAATTGGCGTGGCTGCGCATTACACCGATGCCGGTGTGCCGGAAGAACTGGCCAGTACCATGGCATTGCTGCCCTGGATGGCAGGCGCCTACGATATCATCCGTGTGAGCGAAAGCAGCAAGGTGTCCCTGGCGTATGTGGCCGGTGTTTACATGCACCTGAGCCATGAGGTGGGTATGGATAAGCTGCATGCCGCCGTGAATAAGCTGGAGCCGACCGATGACTGGTCACGCCAGGCATTGACGGCGATGGAGAGCGAACTGTTTGACCAGCATGCCCGCCTTGCCGGTGAAGTGCTGAAAGCCGCACCCAAAGCCAAAACGCCCGATGTGGCCGTGGCCGACTGGATGGAACGCAACCAGGCGAGTGTCAGCCGCATGAAGCATGCGATGGATGATATCGCGGCCTCCGGCTCGCTGGATACGGCGCGGCTGGTGGTGGCGCTCAGGAAGGTTGAGGCGGTAAGCCGGGCGGTTTAAACGCCCTCATAGGCTGCAAATGGTGGTTTGCTGCGCTCCGATGCTCACGTCCTGAGGTGCGCTACGCGTCGGTGCTCGCACACCATCTGTTTTCGCTCCATCATGGAGTGTTTGTGATTTCATTCACTCTTTCGTCATTCCAGCGAAAGCTGGAATCCAGCGGTGCTTGCCCATGACAAAGCCATGCGTTTACATGATGACCAATAAGCCTAACGGCACGCTGTATGTGGGAGTAACGTCGGATTTACCCAAACGGGTGGCGCAGCATAAAGCAGGGGATATGGAAGGTTTCACCAAGCGTTATGGTTTGCATATGCTGGTGTGGTTTGAGGTGCATGAATCCATGGAGCAGGCAATTCTGCGGGAGACGACTATCAAGGCATGGAAGCGGGTTTGGAAATTACAGGCCATTGCGGCGCTGAATTCTGAATGGAAAGATTTGTATGCGTCCTTGTTTTGAGGGACGCATTATCTGTTGGGTATGAGGTTGTGGAGACGTTGGCTGGATTCCAGCTTTCGCTGGAATGACGGTTGGGGAGTTAATGATTAATGCCTGAAATGCCGTGCGCCGGTGATGACCATGGCTAGGCCGAGCTTGTTGGCAGCATCTAACACTTCCTGATCGCGCATGGAGCCGCCGGGCTGGATGATGGCGGTGATGCCGGTTTTGGCCGCTAGCTCGATGCTGTCGGGGAAGGGGAAGAAGGCATCGGAGGCGAGGCTGGCGCCTTTCAGCAGGTTGCCATGCATTTTGGCGGCGCGGCCGAGGGCCTGTTCGGTGGCGTCCACGCGGCTGGTCTGGCCGCCGCCGATGCCGATGGTGGCGTTGTTGCGCGCCACGACGATGGCGTTGGATTTCACGTGTTTGACCGTGCGGAAGCCGAAGAGCATGTCCGCCCATTCGGCCTCGGTGGGTTGACGGGTGGTGGCCACGGTCATGTCCTCACGCGTCACGCGTTTGGCATCCAAATCCTGAAGAAGAAGGCCACCGGCGACGCTGCGGGCGGCGAGGCCGAGCTGGGCGGGTGAAGGCATGCCGCCGGTTTTCAGCACACGCACATTGGGTTTGGCGGAAAGGATGGCAAGGGCCTGTTCGCTTACATCCGGCGCGATAATGACCTCGGCGAAGAGCTTGGCAATGGCTTCGGCCGTTTTTTCATCAAGCGTTTGATTGAGGGCGATGATGCCGCCGAAGGCGCTGACGGGGTCGCAGGCGAGGGCGCGTTCGTAGGCTTCCAGCAAATTCTTGCCGGTGGCGGCGCCGCAGGGGCTGGCGTGTTTGACGATGACGGCGGCCGGTTCATCAAACTCGGCGGCCAGCAGCCAGGCGGCGTCGGTATCGTTGATATTGTTGTAGCTGAGTTCCTTACCTTGCAGCTGCTCGGCGGAGGCGACGCCGGGGGTGCTGCCATCGGTGACGTAGAAGGCAGCTTTCTGGTGCGGGTTTTCGCCGTAGCGGAGGGATTGCTTGAGCTCGCCCGCGAGGGTGAAGCGCGTGGGCCAGTTGCCGCCCGCGAGGTTGGCATTGCACCAGGTTGCGATGGCGGCATCGTAGCTGGCGGTGCGGGCATAGGCTTTGGCGGCCAGACGCTGACGGAGGTCGAGGCTGGTGGCGCCGCGGTTGGCCTGCATCTCGGCGATGACCTGGGTGTAGTCCTCAGCTTCGGTGACGATGGTGACGAAGCGGTGGTTTTTGGCGGCCGAGCGCACCATGGAGGGGCCGCCGATGTCGATATTCTCGATGATTTCCTCATGGCTTGCGCCTTTGGCGACGGTGGCCTCGAACGGGTAGAGGTTGACCACGACGAGGTCGATATTGCCAATGCCGTGCTGGTCCATCGCGGCGCGGTGATGTTCGTCGTCGCGCACGCCGAGCAGGCCGCCGTGGATTTTAGGGTGGAGCGTTTTGACGCGGCCGTCGAGCATTTCGGGAAAGCCGGTATAGTCGGCCACTTCAACGGTCGGGATATTGGCGGCCTGAATGGCCTTTGCGGTGCCGCCGGTGGAGAGAATCTCAACCCCATGCTTGTGCAGCACTTCCGCCAGGGCGATGAGCCCGGTCTTGTCGGAAACGGAAATAAGCGCGCGTTTGATGGGAACCAGCATGGGATGACTCATTATGATACTCATTATGATAGGGAAGCCTGCGCTATAGCCCGGATGCCGACGGGCCGCAAGTTTGTCATGGTTGATTCATCTTTGTTTAGAGACCCCCTCACCCCAGCCCTCTCCCACAAGGTGAGAGGGCTGGGGTGAGGGGGAGGGGGCGCTGCGCATAGACGTTAGGCGGCGAAGCTTTCCGCCAGGCCGTTGGGGTCATATTCCTCTACCAGCATTTGCAATGCCTGGAGCATTTTGGTCAGGTCGTGGCTGGCGGCGAGGCGTTCCAGCGCATCGGCGTGGCGGCGGGCGGCGCGGCCGGCCAGCGGGCGCGGTTTGGCGAGCAGGATGCCGTGGAAGGGGGTGCGTTCCGGCGCTTCGTCGTGGTAGAACAGCTCTTCAAAAAGCTTTTCGCCGGGGCAGATGCCGATGGTTTCGATGGTGATATCCTTGCCGGGGATGAGGCCTGAGAGGCGGATCATCTTTTCGGCCATTTCGATAATGCGGACGGGTTCGCCCATATCGAGCACAAAGATCTGGCCGCTTTTATGGGCGGGGTCCATCCCCGCCACGCTGGCCTGAAGCACGAGATGGACGGCTTCCTGAATGGTCATGAAATAGCGCACCATGCCGGGATCGGTGATGGTGATGGGGCCGCCGGCTTCCAGCTGCTTGCGAAAGAGCGGCACGACCGAGCCGGTGGAGCCCAGCACGTTGCCGAAGCGCACGGTCATGAAGCGGGTGGGGTGCTTGCTGGAGGATTCCTCCCCCAAAGCCTGACAATAGAGCTCGGCGGCGCGTTTGGTGGCGCCCATCAGGCTGGTGGGGTTCACGGCCTTGTCGGTGGAGATCATCACCATGGCCAGCGCGCCGGATTCGCGCGCGGCATCGGCCAGGTTGCGCGTACCGACCAGGTTGGTCATCACGGCCTCGAAGGGGTTTTGCTCGGCAATTGGCACGTGTTTGATGGCGGCGGCGTGGAAGATGAGTTCCGGCTGGTAGGTTTGCAGCAGGTGATGGATGGTGGGGCCGTCGCGCACATCGGCCAGCAGGCTGATGCGCTCCACCTGCGGGGCAAGGGCGGCGATGTCCTGGTCGATATTATAAAGGCCGAGTTCGGAATGATCGAGCAGTATGAGGCAGCCGGGCTCCACGGCGGCGATGCAGCGTGCCAGCTCGCTGCCGATGCTGCCGCCCGCGCCGGTGACCAGCACGCTGCGGCCACGGATGAGGGCGTGGATATTTTCCCACGCGATGGGGATTTGGGCACGGCCGAGGAGTTCTTCAATGGCGATGGGCTTGAGCTTGTTTTTGTCCACGGCATTCTGAAGATGATCGAAATCCGGCAGTTTGGCCATGGAAAGGCCATGCTTCTCCGCAATGGCGAGAATGTTGCGGACGCGATCAGGCTCCAGATAAGGCTGGCTCAGGATCAGTTGCTGCGCGGGCGTGCCTTTGTTGCCGAGCTTCCAGAGGATTTTTTCGAGATGCGCATAGCTGCCCATGACCTTGACGCCATGGATGTAGCGGCCGCGCAGGCGGGGGTCGTCATCAGCAATGGCCACGACTTTGTATGGTGTGCATTCGGCGCGCTGGGTGCTGCGCAGGAACATCTCGGCGTTGTTATCCATGCCAAGCAGCAGCACGGGGGTGCGATGGTCCGGCGGGAAGAGCCAGCTCCAGCGGTCGCCCAATATCATGGCGATGTTGCGCTCGCGCAGCAGGCGGTAGAGCAGGCGCGGGCCCGCCAGCAGCGCGGCCAGCAGCAGCCAGTTGATGACGAGGGCGGAGCGGGGGTAGCCGTCCAGGCGTGTGACGAGGAAGAGCAGCGGCAGGAAAATCAGCACGGCCAGCGTGGCGGATTTGCAGATGGTCACCACATCCTGCATGGAGGCATAACGCCACATGCCGCGATATTGCTTGCTGGCAATGAAGACGCCGACGCAGACCAGCACAAACATGAGCATGCCCGGCCAGAGCAGGCCAGGAATCTGCCCTGACTGGCTGCCACCCAGACGCAGATAAAGCGCCAGCACATAGCTGATGGCCGCCATGGCCGCATCATGCGAGACGGCGATGACGTTTTTGTGAGACCAGAAAGGCCTGAATGTTTGCTTCATGAAGATGCGCGGCGGCTGAATTGGATAAATACTAATAGCCCAGAGCCATAGGCAAGCGCAACCCAGACCCATGCCCATTCGGCGGGCATGTTATAAAATAATGCAATCCAGACGAAATTAAGGGCGGAAAGGGCGGCAAGGATGACGCAGATGCGCCGGGGGGAAAGGCCACCGCGCTTGGCTTTTTGGTAGGCGTGCTGGGAATGGGCTTCGAAGATGCGTTCTTGTTTCAGCAGGCGGCGGATGAGGGTGATGGAGCTGTCGATCAGGTAATAGCTTGGGATGATTGCCGCCGCCAGCCAGTGGCCTCCTTCACCCAATTTCAGCAGAAACCAGCCGAGGATGAAACCGAGCGGAATGCTGCCGACATCGCCAAGGAAAATTTTCGCGGGCTGCCAGTTCCACACAAGGAAGCCCGCCACGCTGGCGCCGAGGATCGAGATGTAGGCCAAGTGGGCGCGGTCCATATCCGTGAACATGACCGCCATCCAGATGGTGCCCGCCATGCAAAGGGCCTGGCTGCCGGTGATGCCGTCGATGCCGTCCATGAAATTGGTGAGGTTGATGAACCAGAGCCAGATGAGCGCGGCGATGGCATGGTCAAGCCAAAGGGGCAGGAAGGAAAACCCGAGAATGGGCGTATGAAAAGTGAAAAGGCCAGCCAGCACGGCAAGCGCCTGCATGGCCAGGCGGATGCGTGCGGAAAGCCCGTGCCGGTCGTCCTGCCAGGAAAGCCAGGCGAGGCCGGTGGCTGCGAGCAGGATGGGCCAGAGCCCTTCGGGCACGGTGTGTTTTTGCAGGCTGCTTTGCATCCAGGGCACCAGCGCCCACATGAGGAAGGTGACGCCCATTACAGCCAGGCCGCCGCCGCGCGGGGTGGGCAGCGTGTGGTTGCTGCGGGCGTTTGGGGTGTCCATGATCTGCTTGTGGTGCAGCCAGCGGATGAGGAAGCCGGTGGCGGCGAGGGAAAGTACAAAGGCCATGAGGGATGGAAGCGCAAGCACGTAGAAGGCTTCGAACCAGAATGGCAGCATTCCTAGTACTCCCTAATCAGCACTCAGGCACGTTGACGGCCAGGCCGCCAAGCGAGGTTTCCTTGTATTTGCTCATCATGTCCTTGCCGGTTTGCAGCATGGTGGCGATGACGCGATCGAGCGAGACGATATTGGTGCCTGCTTCATGCAGCGCCAGTTTGGCGGAGCCGACGGCCTTGATGGCGCCCATGGCGTTGCGCTCGATGCAGGGGATCTGCACAAGGCCCATGATGGGGTCGCAGGTCATGCCGAGATGGTGTTCCATGGCGATCTCAGCGGCATTCTCGATCTGGTTCAGCGTGCCGCCGATAAGGGCGGCATAACCGGCGGCGGCCATGGAGGAAGCCACGCCGACCTCGCCCTGACAGCCAACCTCGGCGGCGGAAAGAGATGCGCCGTGCTTGTAAAGCATGCCTATGGCGCCGGTGGTGAGCAGGTAGACCTGAATGGCATCGGCCCGAGGGGTGCGGGAATGGTGCAGGTAGTAATATAATACGGCGGGGATGACGCCCGCCGCGCCGTTGGTGGGTGCGGTGACGACGCGGCCGCCCCCGGCATTTTCCTCGTTCACCGCCATGGCGTAGACGCTGAGCCAGTCCATGGCGCCGCTGACGCGCTCGGGGTTGGTGGTGCCGCGCAGGCTCTGGTAGATGCCCGGCGCGCGGCGGCGCACGTTGAGGCCGCCAGGGAGGATACCCTCGCCATGAATGCCGGTATCGACGCAGTGACGCATGACGTCCCAGATGTCGTTGAGTTTCTCACGAATGGCATCTTCGCCGCGCCAGCAGCGCTCGTTGGCCATCATCACCTGGTGGATGTAGAGGTCGTTTTTCTCGCAATGTTCGCGCAATTCGGCGAATGTTCGGAAAGGATAGGGCTCCTGCTTTTCCACCAGCGCCGTGGTGCCGCCAATAGGGTTGCCCTCGCCATCCACCACGAAGCCGCCGCCGATGGAATAATAAACGGACTCCATCAACAATTTTTCGTTCTTTCCATAAGCGACAAAGCGCAGGCCATTGGCATGCATGGGCAGCACGTCGGCCTTGCGGAAGATGACATCATTTTTGAAATGGAAGGGCACGGCGTAACGGCCCACCAGTTTCAGGCTGTCGCCTTCCTTGATGGCGGCGGGACGTTTGCTGAGTTTGTCGAGGCCGACCGTTTCGGGATATTCGCCTTCCAGCCCGAGCAGCACGGCCTTGTCGGTGCCGTGGCCGATGCCGGTGAGGGCGAGTGAACCGTAAAGCTCAACCATGACGCGGGTGATGGAAGATGGTTCATGCGCCATCAGCAGGGTGTTGGCGAAATGGGCGCTGGCGCGCATGGGGCCAACCGTGTGGGAACTGGAAGGGCCGACGCCGATGGAAAAAAGATCGAAAACGCTTAAGGACATTGATAGAATAAACCCAGGGAAAGAACTGATTTATCTATGGGGCAAAGGGACTGCGCGTTCAATGGAAATCCGCGCCGCAACGCAGCAAGGGGAGATGGACGCCATCCGCAGGCTCTGGCGTGAATATGAGGCATTTCTGCAGGTGGACCTTTGCTTTCAGGGGTTTGAGGAAGAGCTTGCCGGGTTGCCGGGGCGCTATGCCCCGCCCAAAGGCGGGTTGTTCGTGGCGGTTGTGGATGGTGTCATTGCCGGTACGGCGGCATTTTACGCACAAGGGGAGGGGGTGGCAGAAATCAAGCGGCTGTATGTCACCCCTGCCTATCAGGGATTGAAGATTGGCCGGTTGCTGCTGGCGCATGCGATGGACCAGGCCGAAAAAGCCGGATACAAGATGCTGCGCATGGACAGCATGCGACGACTGGAAGCCGCAGGAAAACTTTATCAGCAAGTGGGGTTCTATGAAATTCAGCCGTTCAACCATAGCCCTCATGATGACGCCTATTACATGGAATATCGTTTTGGGGAGCGCGTGCGCTGAGGAAAGTAGCATGCGCTTCTCCAGCCCGGTGGATTGCGCTCCGGGGCGGTGCTTCGTGCAGAATTATGTGGATACGGACCCCGGCGAAGGCAGGCGGGATTATCAGTGCGGCGCCATGACCTATAATGGGCATGACGGCACGGATGTGCGGGTGAAGAACATTGCCGACATGCAGCGCGGCGTGCCGGTGCTGGCAATGGCCGACGGCACGGTGAAAGCCGTGCGCGACGGCATGGAAGACAAGGACCCGCGCCAGCTGCCCGGTGGGTTGCCTAAGGGCAAGGACTGCGGCAATGGCGTGGTCATTGACCATGCGGATGGCTGGCAGTCGCAACTATGCCATTTGCGCAAAGGATCGGTCCAGGTGCAGCCGGGGCAGCAGGTGGTGCGCGGGCAGAAGGTGGCGATGCTCGGCCATTCGGGCAATGCGCAGTTTCCGCATGTGCATGCGGAGATTCGTAAGCATAACATCTCTGTGGACCCATTCACCGGGCGCATGGTGCCGGAAAAGGGCGAGAATGATGCGGGATGCCACCCCGAAGGCGCGCAGCCGCTGTGGGATGAGGCGGCGCTGAACCTGCTGGCCTATAAGCCGGTGAACCTGCTGGGGCACGGGTTTGTGGAAAAGCAGGAAGAGCTGGAACCCGCGCGTGCGGGGACGGACCCATTTGTGCAACTGCCCACGGCGGCCCCCGCGCTGATTGCCTGGCTGGAAGTGGCCGGCGCGCGCGAGGGTGATGTGATGGATATGCAGCTGATGGCGCCGGACGGGCGCGAACTGGTGAAGCGCCATGAGGTGCAGCCGCGGCCGCAGGCAACCACGCTCTGGTCATTCGGGCTGAAGCAGCCTGCAACCGGGTGGGAGAAGGGCAGCTACACGGCGCATTTCGTCATGAAGCGCGGCGCGCAGGAGATTTTGCGTGAGGACTGGAGTATGCCCGTCCGTTGATGCGTTACTTGCGTCCGCCGCCGCGTTTCATCAGACGGGATGTCTGGTCGATGGTGAAGAGCTTGTCGCTCAGGTCGCTGCCATAGACGAGGTTGCTCAGGCTCAGACGGGTGAGGTTGCCGGTGGCGTCCAGCACCTCCAGCTGGCTGAGTGAGACGGGGTTTTGCGTGAAGATCAGCGTCAGGCTGCCATCCTTCGGCGTGGTCTTATCCTGAATGGTGAGTCGCAGCGTGTTGGCGCGGCGCTCAGCTTTGGCAAGCTTCACATCTTTCGCAATGTCCAGCTGCGGCTTGGCCAGGATGCTGGCAAGGTTGTCGCGCGTGGGAACATTGCTCACCTGGTCTAGTTCCAGGTCATGATAAATCATGTTGTTATTATTGCCGATGATGAGCAGCGGGATGGGCGGCTCATATTGCCAGCGGAAGCGGCCCGGGCGCTTAAGGAAGAATTTGCCGTAGCCGATGGAGCCGTCCGGCGCAACCTGCGTGAAATCCGCCACCAGGGAATGGATGTTGTTGATGTATTTGTTCACGGCTTCGATATCCGCTGGTTTGGCGGGGAAGGCCTCCTGTGCCTGCGCGGGGGCGGCCAGCAGAAGCATGAAGCAGAATATCAAGCGTTTAGCCAAATGTTTCATGGGATTGTTTCGTATGGGTGACGTTTATGGATGAATCTGTTACAGTCCCCCTCTCTAACAGGTATTCATAAAAACACCAGTTACGGTCTTGTTAGGTATTATAAGCCATCGATAAATCAGGGAGATCGCTATGGAAGGTTTCGCAGCCAACAGCATGGGCATGTTGATGCTGGTGATCACCGCGGCCGGGGCGTGGGCCGTGATTGCGCTGTGGCGCGCGCTGCAGGACAGGCAGCACCTGATCGGCGAGCTGAATGCCGCGCAGAACATGGCGCATTCGCTGGAAGTGCAGCATGAGCAGGTGAGTAACCGCCTTGCCGCGCTGGAAGAGGAGATCGACGCCGCGCGCGAGGCCAAGACCGAGGCGTTGAAAGCGCAGGTGACGGCGGAAACACGGATGGAAGAGCTGGAAAAACAGCTCGTGAAAGCCTTTGAAGAGCGCACCCAGGCCATCAGCCGCGCCGAAATGGCCTTCACGCAGAAGCAGGCGGCCGATCAGCGCGTGGCGCTGGTGCAGCAGGATATCAAGGCGATGGAAGAGCGCATGCGCGACTGGGAGACGCTGAAGGAACAAAGCCTGCATGCGGCGAAAGCCTCCGTGCTTGAAGCGGGCCACCAGCTTTCCAGCAAATTGCTGGAAGACCACAAGCGCGAGGCGGAGGAAGCCCGCAAGCAGCAGGAGGAATCCACCCAGAAAACCACGCAGGGGCTGACCAAGGAATTCCAGACGGTACTGCAGCATGTGGCCACGCTGCGTGAGCAGGTGGGCGAGCAGCGCGGCACGGTGGAGCGTGTGTGGAAGGCCTTGACCGTGCCGGGCGAGGTGGGGCGTTTTTCCGAAATCGGCCTGGAAAATACCCTCAAAGCATTCGGTCTGCAGCCGGGGCGGGATTACCGCATGCAATACAGCGTGGAAGGCGAGGCCGCCAACAAGCTGCGGCCGGATGCGATCATCTTTCTGCCGCATGAAACGGTGATGGTGATCGACAGCAAGGCCAGCCAGTTTCTGCTGCAGTTCGGCGCGGCGGAAGGTGAAGTCGCCAAGCTGGAGGCTGCTAAAAACCTCAAGGGCAGTATGCAGCGCCACCTGAAAGGGCTGGCCGCCAAGGATTACGAACAGGCCGTGCGCGCGGCACATAAGCAGGCTAACGGCAAGCAGGGCATCCGCCGTGTGCTGAACGTGATGTATCTGCCAAGCGAAGCGGCGCTGGACCATATTCAGCAGGCGGACCCGGAATTCACCCAGAGCTGCATGAACAGCAATATCATCCTGGCAGGGCCAACCGGTCTGGCAGGGCTGATGGCGCTTTGCCGCATGGAAATTCAGCTGGCGCAGCAGGCGGAGAACCAGGAACTCATCATGCAGACCGTATCCGAATTGCTCGACCGTACCGGCGTGGCGCTGGGCAAGGCCGGGGCCATTGGCAAAAACCTGAAGCAGGCGGCGGAGCAGTATAGCGAGTTCTCGGCCTCCGTGAATGGTCGTTTGCTGGCAACCGCACGCAAACTCGGCAAACTTGGCATCCGCCCGGCCAAGAACAAGGATCTGCCAAAGCAGCTGCCGAGCTTCTCGGTGCTGGAGGAAACGCACATGATCGAACTGGAAGCCGAAGAGGCGGTGGAGGAAGCCGCGCAGCCGATGCAGTATCTCACCAATGGGGATGATAAGGCGGAGGCGGCTTAGGGCGTCCTAGGCCACCGTTTTGTAGGTGCCGTCGGCGGCGTTGGAGGTGAGGATGGCGCCGTCGTCCCGGTCCGCTTGCGTCGCGATGGAATGGCTTAATGCCTGCAATTCATCCAGCAGGGTCAGGAAGCAGGATTGCCGCTGGTTATGGAACGCGGCCTCCTCGGGCGGCAGTTCGCGCACGGTGCGGTGATCATCCAGCGGAATGGAGAAATGCCAGGTGCTCGCTTTTTCCAGCGGCAGTTCGGGTGCGTAGCCGCGTCCTTCATGATCGGAACGGGCAAGCAGGTAGTCGCGCGCATCATGCACCGCCAGCACGCGGGTGATATCCACCGTGCCGCGCAACGCATCCAGCGAGCAGGCAAGCTGGGTGTAATTGCTGTTGATGGTGGATTGTGCATCGGGCAGGGCGGTTTCCGCCGCCTGCTGAAGCCGCTTCATCAGGGGGCCGAAACCGCCCGCCGCATCGCGCGCGTAGGCCAGTTCCACGCCGGGAAAGGGCAGGTTGTTCACCAGTGTGGTATTCCAGATGACGTAAAGCATCCAGTCGCCCAGCATGTCGTTGTCGATAGGTTGTTGAAACTCCGTTGCCAGCCGGGTGCGAAGCTGTTCCAGGCAGTTGCTTTCATGCATGCATTTATAGAGTTCGTTCAAGGTCATGCCTTCGATGCTGCGCTCGATGGCGTCCGTCGGAAGGTTGTCCAGCGCGGGGAAGGTGAAATGTTCGCTGCTTTCGCGTTCATTGAGGTTGAGCCCGGCATCGTCCACCATGATGAGCACGTTGCTGTAACCCACGCCGAAATGATCGAGTAGAAAGCGTGTAGCCTGGCGTCCGGCATCCGTCTGGTTTCCATCCTGGTCACGCGTCATGCCGATCTGTTTCATGGCGTCGAAGGCCGCGGCGAGTTTTTCCTCGGCGTTGCCGGAATAGCTCAGGCTGGTTTCCAGTGGGCTTTGGAAGGCGAAGGTGACATGTCGGCCGTTGCCGTCGCGAATATCGGCATGGGCCATCAGATGCTCAATCTCTCCGATATCGGTGACGGTGATGTGCGCATATTCCGGCCTGTTGGCGATGGCGGCTTTTATATCCTCCAGCTTTTCAGCGGTGCGCGAAAAGAGGATGACCAGCTTGCGGTCATCCCATTCGGGAATATTGCCCTGCCACTGCGCGGGTTGATAATGCGGGCCGTTGCGATAGCGCCACCAGCCTTCGGTCATTTTCTCGGCGCATTCTTCCAGGCTGCCCGCAAAATGGATGTTCCAGTCACGCGCAAGGCCTTCCTCGTCGATCTGGAGCAGATCCAGCAGCGGGGTCCAGAAATCGCCTTCGCGGTGGATGACCACCGGTTTGGCGAAGATATTGCCTTCGTGGATATGCGGATTGCCGCCATGGGTATTGTTGCCGTAATATTCCGCCAGCGACTTGTGCTGCAGCAGGTTGATGAATTGCAGCATGCTGTACATGCCGCCACGGCTGGGCACCAGAAACCCCTCGTAGGCATGCAGGTCGCGGTATTGATGTTCATCGATGTTATCCAGCGCCACGCGGATGCGGGGTAGCGTATCTTCCGGCTCCAGGGTGCTGGCCAGGTCGCTTAACAGGATGTTCATGGCCTGCGCCTGATATTGCACCGTTTCCACCGGTAAGGAGTGCAGGGGCGTGCGCATGCCGGGCGTCGTCAGGATGGCTTCGGGCGTGGCATTGATGAGGTTGGCGGCTTCCATGCGTTCCAGCATGGTTTTAACGGCGTCGCGCACACCGGTTTGCAAGGGCTGGTCCTGCCCTTCCTCCCGCTTCAGGAAAGCGGCGGTGTTGCGGCATACCGACAAGACCTGTTTGTAGAGAACGCTCAACGGGTGCTTGTTGATCGCCGTGCAGTTATTGTACATGTTAAGTCCCTGTGCGAATGCTTCGTTGAGCATCCGTTTTTGTATAGTCTCATAATATTACACAGGCGGGACAAGGCCAGAGAATTCGCCGCTGCGGCGCAGCAATGCAGGGTTTTCAGGCGGATATGGCAGAAAGAAAAAAGCCCCGCAGAGCGGGGCTTTTTGTTAGGTGTCGAGGAAGCTTCGCAGCTTGCGCGAGCGGCTCGGGTGTTTGAGCTTGCGCAGCGCCTTGGCCTCGATCTGGCGGATACGCTCACGCGTGACCGAGAATTGCTGGCCCACTTCCTCCAGCGTGTGGTCGGTGTTCATGCCGATGCCGAAGCGCATGCGCAGCACGCGTTCCTCACGCGGGGTGAGGCTGGCGAGAATGCGCGTGGTGGTTTCGCGCAGGTTGGACTGGATGGCGGCCTCAAGCGGGAGGACGGCGTTCTTGTCCTCGATGAAATCGCCCAGCTGGCTGTCTTCCTCGTCGCCGATCGGCGTTTCGAGGCTGACCGGCTCTTTGGCGATTTTCATGACCTTGCGCACTTTATCGAGTGGCATGGCGAGGCGTTCGGCCAGTTCCTCCGGCGTCGGTTCGCGGCCGATCTCGTGCAGCATCAGGCGGCTGGTGCGGACGATCTTGTTGATGGTCTCGATCATGTGGACCGGGATGCGGATGGTGCGGGCCTGATCCGCAATGGAGCGGGTGATGGCCTGACGGATCCACCAGGTGGCGTAGGTCGAGAATTTGTAACCACGGCGGTATTCGAACTTATCGACCGCTTTCATGAGGCCGATATTGCCTTCCTGAATCAGGTCGAGGAACTGAAGGCCGCGGTTGGTGTATTTTTTGGCAATCGAAATCACCAGACGCAGGTTGGCTTCGATCATTTCCTTTTTGGCGCGGGTGGCGTCGCGTTCGCCCTTCTGCACGGCCTGGACGGATTTTTTGTAATGGGCGATCTCCATTTCCTCTTCCAGCGCGAAGCGGTGGATGCGGTCGTTCAGTTCGTCCACTTGTTTTTTATATTTCTCTTTCAGCGTGCTGAACCCCGGTTCCTTGCTTTTGACGGCTTCGTCCAGCCAGTCGCGGTTGAGCTCGTTGCTGTAGAAAAACTTGAAGAAGCTCTTGCGCTGAACTTTGGCATCGGTGGCGAGCTTGAAGAGTTCGGTCTCAATGGCGATCAGCTCTTTGTAGCGGCCGTTGATGCGTTCCAGCAGGCGGTCCAGCACGGGGTTGCTGAGGCGAAGGTTTTCCATGAGCGCCACGATGCCGCTGCGCAGCTGGGCGTATTGCTCCTTGTCCTTGTCGGTAAACGGCTTGCCGTCGATGGAAGCCTGAAGCTGGCGATCAAGAAAGCCTTTCAGCTTTTTGGACTGTTTCACATAGAGCCCGAAGGTCTCCATCATGTGCGGCAGCAGCTTGGTTTCCATCGCGGTGATGGAAATGGCGCTATCATCCTCATCGTCCTCGTCTTCTTCCTCTTCGGCTTTCTCGCCTTCTCCTTCTTCTTCCTCTTCTTCATCCTCGTCGTCGATGGAATCTTCTTCCTCATCGTCCTCGAAGTCGTCTTCGTCCTCATCGCTTACCTTGCGGGAGGCGCGGGTCGGTTTCTTTTCGGCTTTAGCCGGTTTGGCGGCTTTGGCTTTCTTTTTCTCCTCTTCCGCTTTCTTGGCGGCTTCGGCCTCGGCCTTTTTCTTTTCTTCGGCTTTCCGTTCCTCGGCGGCTTTCTTTGCGGCTTCGGAGTCTTCCTGCTTGCCGCTGAAGCTTTCCTCGCCCGGGATGGCGGGCAGGCTGTCAGGCCCTGCGCCGTATGTGGCGTCGAGGTCAATGATGTCGCGCAGCAGCAACGTGCCTTCACTCAGGCTGTCATACCATTCGGCGAACTGGCGCATTACCATCGGCAGCTCCACGAGGGAGCCGATGATCATCTGGCGGCCCTGCTCGATGCGTTTGGCGAGTTCGATTTCTCCTTCGCGGGAAAGGAGTTCCACGCTGCCCATCTCGCGCAGGTAGAGGCGCACGGGGTCGTCGGTGCGGCCGATATCGGAAACTTCTTCCTGAGGTTCGGCTTCGTCTTCCGCTTCGGCGGGAGGGGGCACGAAACCGGTGTCGTCGTCATCCTCGTCGAATTCGCCGCCCGTGTTGGCGCGCGTATCGCGGTCGATCGGCTTGCCTTTGGCATCGCGCACGGAAATGCCGGATTCCACCAGTGTGGCGACAATGCCTTCAATCTGTTCAGGCGAATAAACATCGGGCGGGAGGATGCCGTTCAGTTCATCGAAGGACACATAGCCCTTGGTTTTTCCGAGCGCGACGAGCTTTTTGAAAATGCTGCCCGCTTCCGCCGCCTGTTGAGCGGCGGTGGCGGCTTTGGAGGATTTGTCGGTGTTTTTTGCGGACGTCTGCACCGCGGCGGAGGCCTTATTGGACTTAAGGAGGCCTGCCTTGGTGGTGGTATCGGTTTTTTGCACGGGCGCTGCTTTGGGCGATGGTTTGGAAGGCGTCTGTTTAGCGGAGTCAGCTTTACCTGCAAGTGCTTTTGTTGCCTTTGGTTGCGGCTGCTTGGCGATAGGCTTGACGGGTTGCTTTGAAACCGGTTTGGATGTCGCTGATTTTGCAGAAGCTTTTTTCTGCGGCGGTTGCTTCACCGGTGGTTTTTTTGTTTTTGCCACAGGCGCGGATTTTTTCGCAATCTGCTTAGCCGGTTTTTTGGGAGCCGTTTTTGCGACGGGTTTTTTCACCAGCTTGACGGCAGGTTTTTTTGCCACCGGTTTTTTTGGGGCGGTTTTTTTGGGGGCGGGTTTTTTCGCAACCTGCTTGATGGGTTTGGTAGGTGCTTTTACCGGTGCTTTTTTTGCCTTGGCGGGTGGGGCTGCTTTTTTAGGCGCAGGTTTGGCCACCGCTTTCACCGCTGGTTTGCTTTTGCCCTTGGCAAGTGCCTTGGCGCCGGCCAGCATTTTTGCAGCCAGGCTTTTGGCCGTGGAGGGTTTGCTGGAGCTTGCTTTTACGACTTTAATGGCGGGCTTTTTGTTGCTGGAGGTTTTCTTTACGGGTTTTGCGGCTGGTTTGGCAGAGGTTTTGGCCATGTTTGCGTCCTACGTCAGAGCCCAGATAAAAGAATAGCATATTTATTGGCATGGTAACCCATGCCACCAAAAGCGCGTATCATGCGAATTTTTACATAAAGTTAAAGCGCTTTTTTATTTAACCTGTTTTTTAAACGGCTTTTCCGGCCCTGTTTCGAGAGGGGGAAACAGGTCGGGGAAGCCCGGCAAGGCCTTTTTCATGCTCCGCCATCTGGCCGAAAAGCTGCATGGCGTGTACATGAGGCGGATGAAGACTGGCCTCATCCGGAAAGGTAAATGCCTGTAACCGCGCGATAAGCTGCGCCACCGCCGGGGCATCAGGCGGGAGCGCGCCCATCAGGCGGTCATTCAGCAGATAGGTTTGCAGATGGCGCATTTCAAGGCTTTGCAACTCAAGCGCGGCCAGGGCCTCTTCCACATCGGCCCGTTCTACGAGATCGGGGTGGCGCATAAGCCAGGCCATGATGGGGATGGCGCGCATGTCACGGCTGGGGGCGGCCAGGCTGCTGCGGGCGGGCTGGTTTTTGGGTGCGGGCTGATAGCGCATGCGTCCGGAGGCCGGGTTTGCCCTGGCTTTGCTGGCCGTAAAGGCGGCCTGGCGCGCTGCCTGTTTCAGTTCGTAAAGCTTGGCACGGAAGAAATCCCCGAGGGATTCCCGGTAAAAATCATCCTTCACCTTCTTTTCCAGCTCACGCAGGTTGCGGCCAAGGCTGGCGAGCTCTTCGGGTGTGGCGTGCGGGGCGGCATTCAGGCGACTTTGCCAGAGAGCCTGCGACAGAGGAACGGCCTGAGCAAGGCAGGCCTCCATTTTGGCGGTTCCATCCGGTTTTTTCAGCAGGCTGTCGGGATCTTCTCCGGCTGGGAGGATGGCGAAGCGCAAATCCTTGCCGGATTGCATGAGAGGGAGGGCCATATCGGCCACACGGAGCATGGCGCGCTGACCCGCCGTGTCACCGTCCAGGCAAAGGATGGGGCGGTCGGACAATTGCCAGAGGGTGCCCAGATGTTCTTCCGTCACGGCGGTGCCAAGCGGGGCGACGGCTTCTTCCATGCCCGCCTGCACGAGGGCGATGACGTCCATGTAGCCTTCCACCACCAGCACGCGGTTGTTGTCGTGCGCGGGTTTGCGGGCGGTATCGAGGTTAAAAAGCGTCAGGCGTTTTTGGAATAGCGGGGTTTCGGGGGAGTTGAGGTATTTCGGCTGGCCTTCACCCAGAATGCGCCCGCCGAAGGCGATAACCTTGCCCTGGCGATTTTTGATAGGAATCATCAGGCGGCTGCGGAAGCGGCTGTAGGGCTGGCTTCCCGCGGCTTCGGGCGCGATCAGCAGGCCGTGTTCGATCATCAGGCGGTCGTCAAAACCCAGTGTTTTTAGATGCGTGCCCAGAGCCTGGCGGTGGTCCGGCGCCAGGCCGATGCGATAACGCGCCTGCATGGTCTGGCTCAGGCCGCGCTTGTCGAGGTAGGCGCGGGCCTGCAACCCGGCTGGGCTGGCGAGCTGGCTTTCAAACCAGGCGGCGGCGGCCTCCAGCATGGCATAGGCGCGTTCGTGCTGCGGGCGGGCGGCCTGCGGTTGGCCGGTGGAAGAAAAGCTTGGCTGCTCCGGCAGGGGGATGCCCGCCATGGCGGCGATGTCGCGTACGGCATCGGCGAAGCTCATGCGCTGATGTTCCATCAGGAATTTGATATGATCGCCATGCGCGCCGCAGCCGAAGCAATGGTAAGACTGGCGGTCATCCTGCACCTGGAAGGAGGGGGTTTTTTCCTTATGGAACGGGCAGCAGGCCTTCCAGAGGCGGCCATTGCGCTTGAGCGGAATGAAACGCGCCAATACCTGCGAAACCGGGACGGAGTCTCGAAGCCGGTCCAAGAACTCGCGTTGATAAGTAGGGGCTCGGGGGAAGGTGGTCATGCGGAATGATTAACATATTTACGCGGGTTTCCAAAGCAGTCAAAAAAATGAAAAATTGATTGACGCATGCCCAATGGTCCATTAAACGCTCGCAAGTTTGCCCGGAAAGATAGTGAGGACCCATGGCGTCTGCCCGCCCTGCCTATAATGCTGCCTTGGTTTTAGATGATGGCGATGTGTTTTGGGGAGAAGGTATTGGAGCAGAAGGGGAAGCCATTGGCGAACTTTGCTTTAACACGGCCATGACCGGCTATCAGGAAGTGATGACCGACCCATCCTATGCCGGGCAGATCATCACCTTCACCTTTCCCCATATC
>WGMV01000024.1 GCA_016124905.1 bacterium | reverse complement strand
GCCGACGTGGTGATCGTCACCGCCGGCGTGCCGCGCAAGCCGGGCATGAGCCGCGATGATCTGATCGAGATCAACTCCAAAGTCATGCAGACGGTGGGCGAAAACATCAAGAAGCATTGCAAGGATGCCTTCGTGATCGTCATCACCAATCCGCTGGATGTGATGGTGATGGTTCTTCAGCAGGCATCCAGCCTTCCGAAGAACAAGGTCGTCGGCATGGCCGGCGTGTTGGATTCTTCCCGCTTCCGCCACTTCCTGGCCGAGGCGTTCAATGTTTCCATTGAAGATGTGACCGCTTTCGTCCTCGGCGGCCATGGCGACACCATGGTGCCGCTGGTTCGTTACTCCACCGTGGCCGGCATTCCCTTGCCGGATCTGGTGAAAATGGGCTGGATCACCCAGGCCAAGCTGGATGCCATCGTTCAGCGCACGCGCGATGGCGGTGCGGAGATCGTCGGCCTGCTGAAAACTGGCTCCGCCTTCTACGCCCCGGCTGCTTCCGCCATCACCATGGCCGAAAGCTACCTGAAGGACAAAAAGCGCGTGCTTCCCTGCGCCGCTTACCTCAATGGCGAATATGGGGTGAAGAATCTCTATGTCGGCGTGCCGGTGGTCATTGGCAAAAACGGCGTGGAGAAAATCGTCGAAATCGAAATGAACGCCGAAGAAAAGAAAATGTTCAATCACTCGGTCGACGCGGTGAAGGAACTTTCCTCCAAGCTTCCCAAAGCGGCTTAATCACCTTGAGCCAAAAAATTTCGGGGCGTGCCTTTGGCACGCCCTTTTTTATTCAACCACGAGCCCTGGTGCAGGGCGTGTCATTTCCTGTTGGGCGCCCGTTGCAGTAATGGTGTTGGCACCCTGGGGGCCGATGGCGGCAACAATCTCGCCGGAAGGCGAGAGGATGGCGCCGCGCTCGGGGTCATAGCGGCAGGTATTTTCCAGATTCGCCAGCACATAGCTGCCATCGGGCAGCTGCACATGAAAACCATGGTCGGCAATATAGGCCTGCAGCGAATAAACTCGCGCGGCAAACTTACCTGTCGGCACGCCTTCAGCATCCATCTGTTGCACAAACATGAGGAACGTTCCCTGCCCGCTTGCATCCGATGCCGCCAGGGCAATGGCGTCGTCGGGATTCATATCCACCGTATGCGTGCCCTGCGGCACATACACCACGAAGCCCTTCTCATTCTTCTTGTTGGCGGGGCCGAAAACCACCACGTCCCGCCCCGTCGCCTCGTCTTTAACGATGGCGTCCACAAACAGCCGGTGCGGCTCATGCGTGGGGTAGCGGTCCGGCAGGTATTCGACGGAGCAGGCCAGCAGCCGGTGCACGGATAAAAGGGACGCGGTCAGGCTGGTGATGTCGCGCATGAACGCCACATCCGGCGTCTGGTCTTCGGGGTCGGTAACGTCGCCCAGATAGGTGCATCCTTTGGCCAGGCCAACCAGCTTGAAATAGGCTTCTGAATCAAAATCATACACACGGGAAAAATTGAGGGCGCCCAGTTCGATAAACTGACGCACCACCACGGGCTCCTCGCCGCTCGTATCAAGCTCAAACTGGCAAAGCGGCTGAATGGAGATTTTGTCATCCTTGTTGAAATTGAGAAAGAACACCACATTGCTCTTATCCACGATCAAGCCGCCGAAATCCTCTTTCAGCGCCTCGATATGGAGTTGCCCATCGAGGTTATACTTGCCGTTATTGAAGGCAAGCAGGTAACGGGTCAGACCCGCCACCACCTCCGGATCGGTGGCGGCGTAAGCACCCCGGGTATCGGTGAAATTAAGCTCGTAGTTGATGTGCTGCGGCAGATGCGCGGGCACGGGCCCCTGGCAGGTAATGCCCAGATCATCCAGCATGGCCCTGTCCACATGTTCAAGAAACGGCAGCGGGTACAGCGTCCGGGTCTGCGCCCCATGGGTCTGAAACGGTGTCAGCTTTCCCCGCATTGCCTCATCGGCAAGCAGCGGCTCCATCCAGGCAACGTCAAAATGAGGGGAGGAAGAAACATCCGGCATCAAGATAATCCAAGCAGTGCCTGGAGATAATCCCATAAAACCATGAAGGAATCATGACGCCGCCTATACAGGCAGACGCTCGCTTTCCTTGCTGCCGGGAATCATCACCTGTTCAGCCGCATACACGCGCCGCAGGGCTTCCGCATCGATGCCACATAGCGCGCGAAGCTCGTCGATCCGCTTATGCTTCATGGTCTCCAGGGCCATATCGTAGATTTTGCCGACCGGGTTCAGCTTCCCTAGCCGAAGGCCCATATTATAGGCCACCAGATTATCGGCCGAGAAGCGGTAAGGGTTCGGGTAGATCTTGTTGGTGATGAGCTTGAACAGCCGCGCTTCAAAGCGGCTGATATTCTTGGCCGTGCCCATCGTGTAGCCGATGACGAACGCCTCATCCTGCGGCAGCAGCCCGCGTCCGAGCAGGATATGCACGCAATCATGCCGCTCCAGCGAAATGGCGCCCTTCATGGCGATGGGGGATTTGGGGTTCTCAAACAGCCAGACGAAAAAATTGATGGCGTCCGGGTCGTTCCCCTGCAGGGTATCGTACACCTCCCCCAGCAATTGATTTCCCGTATCCAGCCCCGGCGTCCAGTCCTTCCAGGAGGTTTTCAGGCCGGATTGATGGTGCGATGCTGCAATGGTTGCGGCGGCCGCCGCAGCTTCCTGATGGGGTTCGAGCATGATCCAAAAGCTCCCTCGGCGATGTCCGCCGTTGCGCCAGGATCGCAGCCCCCGTCAGCAAAGGTCATAAACCTGCCCGGGCTTTTCCAAAGCCGCCTGTGCGCTGTAGTCATTATAGCCAATAGCGGTAAATTTTTCAATCGCCTGAACAAGGCTGCCCGACTTAACCCTTGCCGGTACCGGGAATCCCAGCCACGAATGGCAGGCTGCGCAGCATGTTATCGCCGTCCAGGCCATAGCCGACCAGCCACTCCCCGCTGGTGAACAGCTGGCCGGTAAAATCGGCGGCGCCTTCTTTGCGGGTGATGAGCGCGGCGGAATGAACGGTCCGTGGATTGACGCTGCGCTCCAGCTCCTCTTTCAAGGCGCGGAACGTCCCGCCGGTATCGCTGATTTCATCCACCATCACACAATGGCGCAGATTGAGTTTCTGAAACGCATCCACCGGCATGAAGATATGGGGATGCTCAAGACGCGAGTTGTGTTCATCGTAGCTGACGACCTTCACGGCGCACAGGTCATTGGGAATGCCCCTCCAGCGCAATGCGCGCGAAAGATCGGCGGCCAGAAAGGTCGCCCCCTCGAGAATATTCACAAGCATGAGCGGGTTTCGCTCATCAACGGCACCACGAAATTTTTCGGCGATCTCGTCGGCCATGGTGTGGATGCGAGCGCGGATATCCTCTTCGGTGCAGACCATGAATAATTTCTGATCGCCCACAAAAAACTGTTCCTGCGCGGCAGGCATCCAATGGGACGAAACATCCGGCCAGATGGGAAGATTGTTGGTCATGCTCATATCCTTGATTTTCCTCTCACCTAACCGAGGAATGTGAAACACGTATGACATTGCTTAACCAATAGGGGATAAGTTCGCCGCAAAGGATGCATCTTATGCCAAGCCCGTTGATTCTAGCCCTCATCGCCGCCGCTTTCGGCCTGGTCTTCGGCAGTTTCATCACCGCCCTTTCCTGGCGCCTGCCCCGGGGGGAGGACTGGGTGAAGGCCCCGTCCCACTGCCCCGCCTGCAACCACCGGCTTGGCGTGAGGGACCTGTTTCCCGTGTTTTCCTGGCTGTTGAGCAAGGGGCATTGCCGCCATTGCAACATCTCCGTTTCCGGCCGCTATCCGCTTATTGAGTTGACCGCGGCTCTATTAACCGCCCTGCCGGTCTGGCAGTTTGGGCTAACCCCTCTGGCCGGCTGGATGGCGGCTCTCGGCCTGCTGCTCCTGCTGCTCAGCGTCATTGATCTGGAGCACGGCATTCTGCCCAACAATCTCAACCTGCTGCTGGGCGTGCTCGGCCTGGCCTATGCCTGGCAACAACAGCATGCCTGGCTGGATATCGGCCTGAATCTCGGCATCGGCCTGCTGCTGGGGCTGGGCCTGAAATACGGCTACATGGCCATCCGCAAACGCGACGGCCTTGGCCTGGGCGATGTCAAATTCCTGGCCGCCGCGGGCCCCTGGCTCTGGCTGGATGCCTGGGCGCCGTTCCTGTTTCTGTCGGGCTTTTTCGGCGTCATTCTGGGACTATTCTGGCAAAAACGTTTTGGGCCGGGCACCTTTCCATTCGGTCCCGCCCTGTGTCTGGCGCTTTATGCGGTGCTGATGCTAGAACACGTGCTGTAAAAAATAAAAATTCGGGCTTCGCCCGTAAAGTCGGGGCTTTGCCCCGAACCCCAGCAAGGGGCTTGCCCCTTGCATCCCTTATTCGGTCAGGAGGTGCTGCACGGGCTGAACCGGAGTTTCACGAATGATACGGGCAAGATATTGCGCATGCAGTGCCGGGTTCTGCCAAAGGTAGGAGATGGTGGCGATAAAATCCGCCCCGTGGGAAACCAGAATGGCAGCATTCTCGGCCGTGATGCCCCCAATCGCTACACAGGGAACCTCCGACTGGCTGGACCATTGCGCCAGCACCAGCGGCGAGGGGCGGCGTGTATTCTCCTTGGTCGTGCTGGGGTAAAAACTGCCGAACGCCACATAATCCGCCCCGGCCTCCGCCAGCTCCATCGCCGTATCCAGGCTATCGTAACAGGACATGCCGATGATGGCCTCCGGCCCGAGCAGCCGTCTGGCCTCGCTCAGCCGTCCGTCCTCCTCGCCCAGATGCACCCCTCCCGCGCCAGCTTTCACAGCAAGGTCCGCCCGGTCATTCAGGATAAACGCCACCCCCAGCGCCTCGCAAACCGGCAGCAACCCGTCCGCCGCGCGCAACACCGCATCATCGGGGACATCCTTCAGGCGAAGCTGCAGCACGCTCAGCAATCCGTCCGCCGCGCCATGTGCGGCTTTTAGCTGCTCCACGAAAGCGGGCAGGTCGGGTAGTTCAGGTGGCGTGATGGCGTAAATCTGACAAGTTTCCATGCCCGCACCATAAGAAAAGGCCGTGCTTTTGTCACCCGGCTCCCGCTTTTTCATGGCAATATTTCAGGGGGAGGCATACAAAAAGGCATGCAGAAGCGAATCACCCCCCTCATCGCCGCCGTGCCTCTGGCCCTGCTTCCCACCGCCGCCTGGGCCGCCATCAGCTGTTTCCCGGCCTATGGTATCGGCAATATCGACGGCCTGGCGCTCGTGCCGCTCTACATCATGCTGGAAATATTGCTGCTCACCAGCTTCTTCGGCTACCATCGCCGCCGCACTGTCTGGGCCATCATGCTATGGGCTTTGCTGACCTGGCCGCTGACCATTGCGCTCTCCATCCAGCCATGCAAGCTGGAAGGCCTTGTTGCCGCCATGCTGCATGGCGTGCCCGCCGCCCAGCAATGGAGCATGTTTACCAGCTGGTTCACGCAATTCGCCGTCATCACCATCATCAAAATCGTCATGATCGCCAGCACAGGCGCCCGCCGTCCCGGCTGCAAACTCTGGCTGCCCGCCATCTTGGCCGGCCTCGCCTCCCACATCCTGCTCGCTGCCTGGCTGCTTCTCGCCTGGATGGGCTCACCCACCTGAAACACAAACAAAAACCCCCGCCACAAGGGCGGGGGAGATTGCCATAATGTAATGTTAATAATTACATGCCCGGGCCATCCTGCTGCTGCGACTGTTGCTGTCCAGCGCCGGCTTGGGGAGAGGTAAGGGAATGAGAAACATCCCCAAGCGTTTGAGCGCCAACGGTATTGAGGAGCTCTCCCGCTGTAAGCACATGATCATAATAGGCACTGGTAAGTTCACTAAGATTAGCATTCACGCCATCAATGCAATCTTGATTCGGCACCGTCGGCCCATCTTCCGTGAGTTGGACAGGAGCGCAGCTATCCTCCGCCAGACCATGGATGGCATTATACACATAGGTAGCAGCCCCCATAGTGTTGCCATTAGGCAGCGTTATTTGAACATCGTTCGTGACTTGAAGGCTATTGAGCTGATCTGTGGAAAGACTGGAGCCGTGTTCTGAAAGAAGGGTCAGGAACGTATCCATATCCCCGCGCTCTATGGCAGCATTCATAATCAGCGTCAGCGAGTCGCCATTGTTGAGCAGGGCCTGGTTCTGAAGAGCGGCGGCATACATTTCATCGCTCATCACGCCGTTGGCATTCACCAGTAGGTTATCAGCAAATTCCGGATGGGCTGCAACAATCGCGATGGAGCGATCCACGCTAACGGTAACCGCGCGGTTTTCGATTGCGTAGGTAAGGTCATCCTTGGCATTGACGGTTGGGTCATTAAAGGCGGCATCGAACAATGCCGCGTTATTGATGACAGTGCCGAGCACGCCTGGAATTCCACGCGCTTCTGGATCATTCACGATATCAGCCACGATATTGACGCCGATATCGGAACCCAGTGCGGTATTCACCACATCCGCCAGGAAGGACGGAGCGGGGGTGGCACTAAGAAGTTCCGTAACACGATCCGCATCGGAAGCCAGAGCCGCAACCACGGTATTATGAGCCACAGGCGACCATGAAATCGTTTCACCGAGGTGCTGAATAACTACTGGGTTTGTCAGGTCGAGATGGTCAAGCAGCGCCTCGAATTCCAGCGTATTCTGCATCGTCGCCGTCATTGCATCTGGGGATGCGATTACAGCGTTGGCAACACCTTCGAGTCCGCCTTGCTGCAGAACAGTAATCAAATCCTGATTATGTTCCGTGCCAAACAATTGATTAACGAGCTCTGGTTTAGCGGCGATGGCTGAATAAACATGCGCAGTATTCATGCCGCTCATCGGCAGGCCGTTATCGTTACCAGTCAGAATCTGGCGGATACCGTCCATAGCCTTGGTTTTTACAGCTTCCGAACTTTGCTCACTGGTGTAAGTGGCCAGTAGGCTGTCAAACAGCACGGTCTGCTGTGCGCCATCCAGAGCAAGGTCATGCATGCCGCGCCCGTTGGAAACGGTAACATCCGAGATGCTATTAATAAGGCTTACGCGAACTACTGCCGGAGTAATGCTGTTAATGAGATCCGCATTGCCGGCGATAGCCTGCAGGTTGGCAGCGGAAATTTGATCGGGATTCTCAATGATATAGCTGGTCAGTGCCTGATTGAGTGCAGGCGGGGTTTGAGCCAGCGCCGCAGTAAGCGACTGATTTACAACATCATCAAGGATTCCCTCGCTAACCAGGGCCGCTTTGACTTCAGGGTCGTTGAGGGCCGCGTTGAGCAGCGTCACGTTGCCGGTAATGGCATTCACCAGGGCCGTCTGATCAATCCCGCTGAATTGCGAGTCGCCCTGCAGACCGGCATTATTGCGGTCGGAGGTGATGATGTCGATGATGGTGGTTTCGGCACGAGCACCCAGTTCGGCATTGCCGAGGTTGCCTGCAGCGAAATTCAATACATTCAGGGCCTCAGGGCCTTCCAGCAGAGTATAATCGCCGCTCAGGCCGCCATCCACGATGGTGCTGCTGGCGAGATCATACAGTGCGAACACATCGGCCGGGGATGCGGCGGCGATGTTATTGGAAGACAGCAGCGTTCTCAAATCATCGCTGCCGACTGCGCCGATGTGATCCGTCGCAACCTTATAGGCGAACGCCATGTCACCATGTGCAATGGATGCATCTAGAAGAGGGCCGAAAATATCATTGTTCAGGCTGCCGCCATAACGACTGTACATATCCTGGACAAATTCCAGACCTTGCGGCTGCGAGGTGGAATTGATGCCTGCCACAAGAATCTGCGAGGCCAGTTGCGGATTTGAGCCCATGCCGCCAAAGCCAAACACGGTAGACAATGTTGTGAAGTCGTTGTTGGTAATGGCATTGGCCGCCATGCTGCGAATCCCAGACTCTAGGGCCGCCGTGCCAAAAGTATCCGAGAAAGCGCCATGCCCACCGGTAGACAGCTCGGCCTTGATGGTATCCAGGTTACCGGCCACCAGACTGTTGATCTGATCTTGCGAAATCTGACCAGTCAGGCCATGATCGGTCAGGAACTGGAAATTATTTGCACCAAGCGCCCAATTAGCGAGGGATTGGTCAAAGTCGCTGCCGCTAAGGTCAAGGATAGCGGTTGCGGTGGCCGGATTGAAGCCACCCGTGATAAGGCCGCTGATCGAATCGCGCGATACCAGCCCCATGTTCCAGGCGGAGTTCAGTACGGCGGGAAACTGGTCACTGCCTTGGGACGCAGCGCTGGAAACGACGCTCTCAGCAAAGCTGCTGGAGAAGCTCGAAGGAGAGCCAAGGAAGAGGCTGTAGGCGTAATTGGCCTGGTTATTTGCAAGCGCCGCATTGCCAATGGTTTCAGACGCACTGCGATCGTTGGCAATAACAAAGTCAGCAAGGGTAGAGTTAAAAGCAGGATAGGCTCCGGCTTCATTTGGGCGGAAATTTGCCAAAATAGTATCGCGATGACCGGAATCCATACGGTTAAACAGATTTTGTGCGGTCGTTTGATCAAGCGGGGCCGTGGCAATTGCAGCATTAAATGCCTGGCTAAGCTGATCCTGCGAGAGATCGCCAACCAGCTGGTTCAGCAGAGCTGCATCCGCCACAACGCCATTTTGAATGGCAATTGCAAAATCTTGTGTAACAAAAGCGGCATTCTGCTGAATAACGGCCGTGTCCAGTTCATCCAGGTAGTTTCCATTGCCATTCTGGGCTGTCCAGAAGGATACATGCTCGGCAGCACGGGAATAATCTACGGACAAAACGCCGTCTGTAATGCTGATGGCATTGCTGCCATCAAGCATCCGGTCTGTAGTAAGAACGTTGAAGATTTCCTGATCGCCTAACCCGCCATCGCGCAGATGCTGCACAAGCCCTTCAAAGCTGATGGGAGTGGTGCCGTTAATATAGTTATCTAAGATATCTCGTTGCAGAGCTTCGAGTTGCTCCCTGCGAGGAGAGGTTGCGCCAGCCACCATGCTTCCCATGGCGCCCATAATATTACCGGCAACCCTGTTTACTACTTCATCATGTAGTGGGGTATTGCCACGGTTTGCGGTGTGACGATCGGCCATGAGAGAGTCCTCTGCGAGAAATTAACTTTCTATTGTTTTACAGAGGGATTGTTAAATGCCCGTTACGGAAATCAATAAATTTGTTAACAAAACCGTAATGCTGCCATGCGCGCCGCGCATGGTTATGTCAATGAATAATATCGATAAAACAGGAAAAACCTTTCCGCCGCAGAAACGAGGGAAAGGTTAATCACCCAAAAAATAATGTGATTTAAGCCGCTTTTTTAACCGGCTTCTTCACCCCGGGGGATGGCGGGGATTTATAAATCGCGATGATTTCGCGCAATAAATCCAGTGCTTCCTGGCGTGGGCGCTGGAAGCAGTTGCGGCCGATGATGGAGCCATCGCCGCCGCCGGCATGAATTTCGCGGATCTCGTTCAGCACATCGGCGTTGCCTTTGGCATTACCGCCGGAGAAGATGACCAGACGGCGCCCGCCGAACGTGGCCTGCTTCACATGCGCAATGCGGTCCGTCAGGCTGGAAATGGGGATCACCTGCTTTTCATACACCTTCTTGGCTTCATCCTGCCCCAGCTTGCTGGTGGGCGGCTTTACCTTGATGATATGGGCGCCGAGCAGGGCGGCCATATGGGCGGCATAGGTAATCACATCGGCCGCGGTCTCGCCGTCTTTGGAAAGCTCCTCGCCACGGGCGTAGCTCCACACCACCACAGCCAGCCCCTTGGATTTTGCTTCCAGCGACATCTCGCGGATTTCTTCCATCATGGCGAAGCTTTCGCCCGAACCGGGATAAATGGTAAAGCCAATCGCCGAGCAACCCAGGCGCAGCGCATCCTTGACGCTGGCTGTCACGGCCTGGTCCGGCGCTTTGCTGTTGGGATAAAGGGAATTGGAGCTGTTCACTTTCAAGATCAGCGGAATGGCGCCCGCAAATGTTCCTGCGCCCGCTTCCAGCATGCCGAGCGGAGCAGCATAGGCGTTCAGCCCGGCATCAATGGCGAGCTTGAAATGGTAATGCGGGTCATAGGCATCGGGGTTGGGGGCGAAGCTGCGTGCCGGGCCATGTTCAAACCCCTGGTCCACCGGCAGGATCACCATTTTGCCCGTGCCGCCCAGCTTGCCATGCATCATCATGCGGGCAAGGCTGGCTTTGGTGCCGGGATTGTCGGACTCATACCATGACAGGATGTCTTTGACGCGGCGCGTAACGGCCATGGAAGCCTCCCAAGTTTTTTATACGGCTGAAAATCCCCTGGTGCCGCCACCGAGGATTGAACTCGGGACCTCACCCTTACCAAGGGTGCGCTCTACCACTGAGCCATGGCGGCACTGGGAAAGCTTGCCATGTGCCATAGTGCCTCAACGAAGGCAAGCAAAATTAAGCTTTATTCGGAATAACCGCCCGGGAAAGGCCGCCCTAAATAAAACAAATACACAAAAACAAAGGGGGCCGAAGCCCCCTTTGTCGCCGAATCGCCGTAAAAACTAGTCGGCTTTTTGGGTTTTATGGCACTTTTTGCAGGGCTCATCCTTGCCATGCGCCTTGTGGCACTTGGGGCAGATTTCGCCTTCCTTATGGCAGGTCGTGCATTCGCACTTCTTGCCATCACCCTTGGCGCATGGGCAATCCATGCCGCTTTGAGGTGAGGCGCAGGCTGCAACAAACGCCAGCATCAGCATGGCGATGGAACGTAAGAACAGATTCATGGGAAACTCCCTTTTAAAGATAAAGCGTAAACGAACCGCCGCCCAGTGGCGGTGAAAGATTACGCCTGTTTGGGAGGTGGCGTAGAAAGCTCAACGATATACGCAATGAAATCCTGATGCGCCGGGCGCAGGCTGCGCATGGGCACGGTCTCCGGAGAGGGCTTGCCCGCATAGGACGGCATGCATGCCATGGAGATGCATTTGGCACAGGCAGAACCAAACAGGCATTGCCGCCCCGCATGCTTGTCCTTATCGGGTTTGGCGAGGACTTTCTCTGCCATGCCGTGACACGGCATCGCATCGGTGGCTGGGGTGGCGGCTTCGGCTTTCGGCATACCCAGGCCGAGCATGGCCTCGCAGCAGATAATGCGCGACGGATCGAGCATCGCTATGCTGAATAAAAACGCTACCAGGAACAGAAAAGATCGTTTCATTCCACCACTATATCAAAAAGCGGGGCTTTTTAAAAGCCTATGCCGCCGCCTGACGCATCGCCTGGGCCATCAGCTTGTCCAGCTGCGGGGCGAGCGTGGCGTTGCTGGCCACAATGTTGCTGGTCACGTAGGGGTCGCCTTGCATGCGCATGTCGCGCACAATGCCTCCGGCTTCCTTCACCATCAGCATGCCTGCGGCCATGTCCCACTGCTTGAGGCCGATTTGCCAGAAGGCTTCCAGCTTGCCGCTGGCCACATAAGCCAGGTCCAGCGCGGCCGAACCCATGCAGCGTAGCCCCATGCAAGCGCGGCTGAGTTCAATGGAAAGCCGGTCGTAATCAGGGTTCTCACCGCGAAAGGCGGTATTGCCCGTTGCAATCAGCGCTTCCGCCATTTCCTTGCGGGATGAAACCCGCATGCGCGCGCCGTTGTGAAACGCGCCTTTGCCCTTTTCCGCCCAGAAAAGCTGCTGCACCAGCGGTTCGAAAATCAGCCCGGCCTGCACTTCAGGGCCTTTAGGGGTGTTTTTCTCCAGCGCAATCGAAATGCAGAAATGCGGCACGGAGTGGAGAAAATTATTGGTGCCGTCCAGCGGGTCCACCACCCAGCGGTAATCGGAATTCCCGGCAATTTCGCCCGCTTCTTCCGATAAAATGGCATAATCCGGCCGCGCCTGGCGAAGATGCGCGAGGATGACCTCCTCGGCTTTCAGGTCCGCCGCGGTCACAAAATCCCTCAACCCTTTGCGGGATACCTGGAGTTTTTCCACCTCGCCGAAATCACGCAGCAACCCGCGCGCCGCTTTGCTGGCCGCTTTTTCCATGATGCTGAGGATGGGGGAACCGTTGAAATCCATGATGTGCGCTTTATGACTGTTGTTCCATGCCAGGCATCCGGCACGGGAAACCACCATCGGTCAAATAAGTTTAAACAACCTTACTCGGCCCGGCCGGCGTAGCTATTGTCCTCGGTATTCACGATGATCTTCTCGCCCGCCTCAATGAAGGGGGGCACCATCACGCGCACGCCGTTTTCCAGTTTGGCCGGTTTGTAGGAGGAAGAGGCCGTCTGGCCTTTCACCACCGGGTCGGCTTCCACGATCACCATGGTCACGCGCTCGGGCAGCTTCAGGCTAAGTGCCTCGCCTTCATAGGATTCGATGATCACTTTCATGCCGTCTTGCAGAAAGGGAAGCTGTTCGCCAGCCAGATCCTTGTGAAGTGTGATCTGTTCGAACGTCTCGTTATCCATGAACACCAGATTATCGTCTTCGGGGTAAAGGTACTGGTAATCCTTCTGGTCCAGACGCACGCGCTCGATTTTCTCGTCCGAGCTGAAGCGCTGGTTGGATTTGGTGCCGGTTTTGATGTCTTTCAGCTCCACCTGGTTCATGGCGCGCCAGTTGCCGGGGGCCACGATGTTGTGGCGTGTGACCAGCCAGAGTTTGTTATTATGCTCAATCACCATGCCGGCGCGTACCGCGGAACCGTCGATTTTCATGGATTTTTCCTTAAAACATTAATGAACCCGATGGCTGGCTTCTACATGGCTGCCGGTGTTTTTTCCAGAAAATTAAAATCACGCGGGAATTCCCTTAAGCAAACCCTTGTGAAGAGCGCCTCTCTGGTCTAGGTTTAGCCTGCTTTGGGAGATGCCTGATGACTGACAACGCCGCCGCCCGTATCGAACCCGAAACCGCCAGCGAGAACGGCTATGCCTGGCCTTGCGGGCTGGAGCCCGTCACCTTGCGTGCCTACGACATTCGTGGAGAAGCGGGAGTCACGCTGACCGAGCAGCACGCCTATGCCATCGGCCGTGCTTTCGCCATGCTGGTGGCCAGCGCCACCGGGGCGGAAAACCCGCGCATCGCGCTGGGACGTGACGGTCGCCTGAGCTCCCCAGGCCTCAGCAAGGCCGTCTCCCTCGGTATGCAGGATGCCGGCGCCCAGGTGGTCAATATCGGCATCGGCCCCACCCCCATGCTCTATTTCGCCGCCTTCACCCTGCCGGTGGAAGCCGGGCTGATGGTCACTGGCTCCCACAATCCCGGCCACCATAACGGCATGAAAATGGTGCTGGCCCGCCAGCCCTTTTATGGCGAGGATATTCAGGAGCTCGGCCGCACCGCCGCCAAGGGCGGCCACGGCAAGCCGGGCGGCTGGGAAACCCATGCCAGCGTGCTGAACGATTACATCTCCACCCTCCGTGCGGGTTACGACGACACCCGCGCCCGCCGCCGCCTTCGCGTGGTGTGGGACCCCGGCAACGGCGCCGCCGGTGAGGTGGTGGAAAAACTCGCTTCCCAGCTCCCGGGCGAGCATCACGTCATCAATGCCGAGATCGACGGCCGCTTTCCCAATCACCACCCGGACCCGACGGTGGAAGAGAACCTCGCCCAGCTCATCAGGGAAGTGATTGAGGGCGGCTACGATATCGGCGTGGCTTTCGATGGCGATGCCGACCGCATCGGCGTGGTGGACGGGCAGGGCCGCATCATCTGGGGCGATGACCTGCTGATGCTGCTCTCGCGTGATCTGCTCATGCGCCACCCCACCGCCTGCATCATTGCCGATGTGAAGGCCAGCGAAAGCCTCTTTGCCGACATTGCCAAACATGGCGGCCGCCCCATCATGTGGAAAACTGGCCACTCCCTCATCAAAGCCAAAATGAAGGAAGAACACGCCCTTCTTGCCGGTGAAATGAGCGGGCACATCTTTTTTGCCGATCGCTATTTCGGCTTCGACGACGGCATCTACGCCGCCGTGCGCACGCTGGACATGCTCGCCCGCGCCACCCAGCCATTAAGCGAGATTGCCGCCAGCCTGCCGCAGCGTTTCTCCACGCCCGAAATTCGCATCGATGTGCAGGAAGCACGCAAAACCACCGTGGTGGATGAAATCCATGCCCGCCTCAAAGCGGAGAAAGCCAAGGTGCAGACGGTGGACGGCGTGCGCGTGGTCAGCCCTGAAGGCTGGTGGCTCATCCGCGCCAGCAACACCCAGGCCGCCATCATTGCCCGGGCGGAAGGGCAGGACAAGGCCTCGCTGGAATCTCTTAAAGCGGTGCTGCGCAATCACCTTAAGGCCTGCAACGTCGCCATTCCCAAGGAACTGAACTGACATGTCAGGCAGGCTGATAGCAGGGGTTATCCTGGGCGTTGTGGCCATCGGCGCGGGCATTGGTTTCTGGCAGGGCAGCAAGCCCCCGGTTGAAGAGGCGCCCCTGCCGGTTTCACCTTGCTCGGCGCGCATGCCGCTCGCGTTTGATTATCCCGCTCTTGCCGACGACAAGCCGTTTGAAAGCTGGGGCATGGCCGAGCGCAGCAGCCAACCCGAGGCAACCCCTTTCGGCCAGCCGCCGCAAATGGCCTTTTCCTGGCCGGACGGTGAGGAAAGCAATAAGGCCGGGCCAAAATTCGCCGCCCAGGGCGGCATGCCGGACAACACGCGCCATGTTTGTTTCCGTTACCGCTTTTACCTCTCCATCGTGGAAGACATTCCACCGCGCGTGGCGCTGCCCGGCCTGTACCGCGGCGCGCCCTTCGGCTGCGAAAAAGGCAGCATGGGTGAATATGTGCGCCTGGAGCTTCAGAACGGCAAGGCCCGGCTCACCTTTCATCAGCCTGACGGCCTCGGTGGTTGCAAGGTGGAGCACTGGCCGGTGGACAAGGAGCCCGCCCTGGGCGACTGGGTGACGGTGGAGCAGGAATGGATCCTGCCAGAAGATGACAAAAAGCCCATGCATCTTCGCCTCTGGCTGGATGGAACCTTACGCGCCGAAGCCGCCACCCCCATGAAAATGTCACGGGAAGAGACCATCGGCGGCATCAATTGGCTGGCCTATCCCGAAACGGAGGCCGAGCCTGTCTCCGCCGTGCGCATCAGCCAGCTCAGCCTGTGGGCCAACCCCGCCCCTGAAGCGCCCAAAAAAGCCAAAAAGCGTTGACCTGCTAACCCTGGCAGAAAAATGTACCCATAGTTGAAGAATTCGGGTCCTTAGCCGGCCAGCAGTGCGTCCAGCTTGCCTTCGCGTTCCAGCGCGTAAAGGTCGTCACAGCCGCCCACATGGGTGCTGCCGATGAAAATCTGCGGGACCGTTCGGCGGCCGCCGGACTTTTCGATCATCTTGGCCCGCTCGGCATCGTCATCCACATTGATTTCGGCATAGCTCACCCCTTTGCGCTTCAGCAACTCCTTAGCGCGCACGCAATAGGGACAAACGGTGGTCGAATAAATGGTGACAGCGGACATAAACAGCAACAAAGCTTAAACAATTAACCAATAGGATACAAAACCAACATATCACAGGTATACAAGATGGCAATCAGCGACACACATCTCGATTTGGATTTCGAAAACCCGGGCATTCGCCAGATGGCGGGCAGGGTGGTCGATACGGTAACCCGAAACCTTTGTGCCGCTGCGGATGAACTGAACGGCGCGGGCATCAGTACCGGATACTGGCAATATCGGGACGGAAGCCGCATCATACGCACCCCGAATCCGAACGAAAGCACCACACGCGCATTACTGGAAGCGTGGGAGCGCGGCCTTATCCACGATCTCACTTTCGGCATCCCCATGCACGACGTGTTGCAGATACAGCATGTCGGACAGGGTAACGAAGCAATCGGTAGAGCAGGCGACACACTGCTGGCTGGAAGCATGACAGGCTTTCTCAAAATCAGCGATACCCATGAAATCACCCTTGATGGCGATGTGTTGCGTTATTTTCAATCGGTTCAGGCGGCGGATAAGGCAGCCAAAAAAGCGGAACGCATCGCCGAACTGCAGCTGCCCGAAGGGGCGATGCAACAATCGATGACGCTCGATACGGTCGAGCTTCGGCGCAGCCAGGCCGTTTATAATAACATGCGCGCGATATACGGCGATATCGCCACACGCATGGACACAATCTCCGCCCACACGGAAGGCGTGCTCCGCCATTGCATGCGTGATGTAGAGAATCCCTGGTTTGACCTGCGCTGGAAGCCGCTGAAGATATGGCTGGAGGAGCATACCGCCCAGCACCAGGCCTATGGCCGCGCCATGCTGGACAACCCGTTGATGCACGAAGCGCTGGTCAGGGAATATTTCATACCCATAAAGCGTGTTGATTATGACGAGCATTATGAGCCCGTGGACGTCACGGACTGGGTGTATGATGCGGAAGGCTTCAACGACAACATGCTCGCATTCCCCATTCCGTCATCGGTCGTGAACCAAATGGGATACCAGGCGATCGCGCGCGATATCGCCCTGTTGTTCGGGCAGGGGAATTATGGCCAGGATAGTAAGCTGAACCTGGAGCAAAGCATCGAATTTCTAATGCCGACCGCAGATGGCGTGGGATTCGTCATGATTCCAGGCCGCCTGCTTAGTCTGGGCCTCCCTCTCTATCATTACATCATGCGGGCCAGCGAGCTCATCGGTTTGGGCGAGCAAGCCTCGGGCGCTTTGGCCCAGGTCCTTGAGCAGCGGCTTGTTCCGGATTTCCCGGAAGTAAACGTAACCGCGCATTGGGCACGTGATTATAATCCGTTAGGTGAAATCCAGCCCAGCCTTGACGCGCCGGAAAATCACTGGGTCCAGCTTACGGTCGAGACGCATGAACGCAACCGGCTGAACGGCCTGCTGAACGAGATAATCTCGGTCTTTCCGAATGCGCAGGCAGCCGCGCATGAAGAAGGTCTCTTGATGATGGATATTCCGTTGACGGATGTATGTGCCCTGACGCATCACGGTGGGAGGACGGTCAATGACGCGGCGATTGCCGCCCTTGGTCAGTTCGCAAATGGCGAGACGATCAACCTCAGTTAGGAAGCAAGCGCCCTAGCGCCCATTTTGCATGCTCGGCCAGCAGGGTGCTTTGGTGTTTTGCAAATACGGCTATGGCATGGGTGAGTGATTGGTCGCCACTGTTCCCCGCCGCAATCAGCACATTGCGCATGAATCGTTCCCAGCCGATGCGTTTGATGGGAGACGCGGCGAATAAGCTACGAAAACCAGCCTCATCCAGTTGCAATAAGTCGGAAAGTGCTGGCATGTTCAGGGCCTCGCGTGCATGGAATTTGGCCTCTGTCGCCGTTGAGGCGAACTTGTTCCACGGGCACACCGCCAGGCAATCATCGCAGCCGTAAATGCGGTTGCCCATCAGCGGCCGCAATTCTTCGTCGATCGACCCCTTATGCTCAATCGTCAGGTAGGATATGCAGCGCCTTGCATCCAGCTGATGCGGGGCGACAATGGCCTGCGTGGGGCAGATGGTGATGCAGGCGCTGCAGCGGCCGCAATATTTTGCCTCCGGCGCATCGGGCGCAAGCTCCAGCGTGGTATAAATCACCCCGAGAAACAGCCAGCTCCCATGCTGGCGGCTGACGACGCAGCTATGTTTGCCCTGCCAGCCGATGCCCGCCAGCTCCGCCAGCGGTTTTTCCATCACCGGCGCGGTATCCACAAACACCTTCACCTGTCCGCCGAAGCGGCCCACAATCTTCCCTGCAAGCTGCTTCAGCTTGCCTTTCACCACATCATGATAATCCCGGTTGCGCGCGTAGACAGAAATATAGCCACAATCCTTCGCCTCCAGTTCGGGCAACGGGTCCTGCTCTGGCCCGTAATTCATGCCCAGCACGATGATGGATTTTACGTCCGACCACAGCGCCCAGGGATGGCTGCGTTCCACCATGCGCTCGGCCAGCCAGCTCATTTCGCCGTGAAAGCCCTTTTCGATAAAAATCCGCAAATCCTCACCCGCCTGTTCCGGCAGCGCGGGTGGCGCAAAACCAACCGCATCGAACCCTTCGGCGCGCGCCATGTCGGCAATAAGCTGCTTGGATGAAACGGACCTGCTCATGCTGCCATGCTAACCGAGAAGAGAATCGCAATCACGGAATTTACAATGCACGCATGCCTTCCGACCGCGTCATATGGGCCATTTGCAGCACTTCGCTGTAAAACGGGGCCATGCCCTGTTCCATGCTGCGGACAAGCCGGTCAATACGATCCAGCGCAGCCGTGGTGACATCCGGCTCGCGGCAGGCATAGTTGATCCGAACCCCCATCCCTTCAAACCCGTTCGCCGTCAATAAACCCGTGTGCACCCCGGCGACAAGATGGAGATACTCCATCAGCTCCAGGTTATTCTCAATGCCATAGTTGGAAAGAAGGTCGGGGTCAAAGCACAGGATCGCAAAAGGGGAGGCTTCGGGATCGTCCCACCATTGCGTTCCATAGCGCGCTTGCTCGGCGACAAGTGACCAGCGCTGCTCAAGATGCTGGCGCATATGCACTCGATGCTCGGGAGGGGCATTGTTGAGCTGGTGGCTCACAATCATGGCCCAGCCGTTAGGTGCGCAACCGTTGAAGGGCTCGTCGGATTCACGGATGCGCTGCTCCAGCGAGGCTTGCCATGCGGGGTTGCCCGTGCTGGCGGCGGAAATCTTGCGGGGCAGCAAAAGGCCAAGATATTTCGAGCTGCTGCACAGCGTAATGGTGTGATTATGCATTGAAATGCATCCCTGCTGGTTCGGCAGGTCGATGGTAATGGATGCCATGGAATGATGCGGGGCGGACAGTTCCATCTGCGCGAATACTTCATCGCAAATCACGGGCACTCCTGCTTTGATACATTCCCAGGCGAGGGCTTTTAACTCGGCTTCGTTGTAATGCTCACCTGTCGGATAAGCGGGGTTGAAGAGAACGAAAGCCGCGCAGCGGTCCTTCGAATCGGCAAGCATGGAAGCCAGGGTGGCGGGGGTCATTTTGGCGCTGTTTGGGGGCGGATTGTCCGGCTGGCGCACATCGAACCCGAGATTATGCGCGCTTACGGCGAACTTGTCGAACATGCCTGGTGGAAACAGGACGATGTTTCTTTCCTCGTTGCCCAGGGTTTGAAGCGCGTGTTTGAACAGATCGATCGAAGAGCCGAGATACGGCACGGTCTGATCAAGCGAACCCGGCACCTTCAGCGGCTGCATCAACGCCTGAAAGGCGGCCTTGCGCATGAAGGCGGGAAACGGCTCGGTAAGCTCCTTATTGGCTGCCGCCACCGCCATTTTCTGTTCCTGGGAGCAATTGACCAGAAAGTGATGAACGGTATGAATTTCAGGAGGGTTCTTGCCGTCATGCATCCGTCCGTAAGATGCAAGCAGGTTGTTCACGGCTTCGGACTGGGCGCGTTGCATGGGGGCGGGAAGCGGCAAACCGCTGTCGCTCCCGGCCAGGTCAATGATGGATTCCAGGCCGGGCCTGTGGCCGATATAGCCATCCGCCAGCCCCGCCAGCGGCGCGCGTCGGCTCCAGTTGCAATCCTGGTAACGTTGAAACGCGACAAGGTAGCGATCAGATGCGTTCGGTGCGAGGTTTATCATGGGCCCAACCATACAGACAAACCATGGCCGTTTTTTTACAACCGTTAGAAATCCAGGTTATTGTAATGTTCCGGTGGCCGCACGCCGGGCACGTAATCGGCCAGTATCTGCCGGAATGCCGGGCGTGATTTGATCAGCGCATACCATTCTTTCGCTTCCTTGCTGTGCTCCCATGGCACATCGCCGAAATAGTCCAGCGATGAAAGCTGCGCCGCCGCCGAGATGTCGGCAAGTGTCAGCTGATCACCCGCCAGCCAAACCCGGCGCTGGGTCAGAAAGGCAATGTAGTCCAGATGGTAAAGAATGTTGCTTTTACCCGCGCGGATGGAAAGGCTCTCCGGCCCGCCGCCGCCCGCCAGCCGCTTGAAATACTTCTCCATCAGCAGGTAGCGCGTCACCTCGTCGAAGAATTTATGGTCGAACCAATCCACCAGGCGGCGGATTTCCGCCCGTTCCACCGGTGTACGGCCTAAAAGCGGCCGCTCCGTGTAAACCTCTTCCAGATATTCCGCCACCGGTCCATGCCCCACTACCACCGTGCCGCTGGCTTCTTCCAGCACCGGCACGTCGCCTGCGGGGTTTAGGGTGAGCAGCTCAATCGGCCGCTCCCATGGCTTGACCTCATTGAGCTGACATTCCAGCCCTTTTTCCTTCAATTGCACGCGGATTTTGCGGCAAAACGGGTGCAGGGGCGTGTGGTGAAGCGTACGGGGCATCGAGCGGTCCTTGAAATCCTCGCCATGCTTAACCCATCAACGCCCGGGCATCAATGCCCCGTATGCGGCTTTTTGAAACGGGTTTCATAAAGCTTTCACAAAAAAGGCTTATTCTGTTTGCAACAGCTTTCAGGATATTGCGCCATGGCTACCAATCACGAATTGTTAAGCGGTTTAACATCACTCCGTCAGGATATCCTGCGGCAACAGCGCGGCCTGGTGGCAAAAGCGGTGGGTAGCGAGCCCAATATCGACGCTCAGCGCTACCTGGTGGTCTATGATGAGCCGGTAGGCAAAAAACCGGCGATTTATCACGATGCGATCTGCACCTATGTGCGCAAGGATGCCGCCGAGGCCATTCTGGCGGGCGGCAAAACCGAAATTAAGCAATTCACCAGCCATCTGGGCGAACGCAAACAGGACAAGGTGCAATGGATAGGCACCGAGGATGAGCATCATCCCGACAACACGCGCAAACTGGCCGTATCCGCCACCTGGAAAACCGCGCGCAATCTCGGCATTGCCGCTCTGTCTGCGATTGTGCCGGGAGCTGGAATACTGGTTGCCGGAGCCGGGCTTGCCGTTGGTGGCGCAACAGGACTTGCTGCGCTTATGCAGGGAAACGTGACGGACCCGCTGACCGGTGTGGTTGTTCCGGGCTTGAACGGTCTGCAGCGAGGCATGGTTAATGGCGGTGCAAACTGGTCTGCCTTGAGTCAGGATTTAGGGCACGGAATCTCAAGCATGCTTGGGCAGAATGAAATCACCGTGCAGGAACTCATCAATAACAGCAAAAGTGCGGTGGACGGCTTCCGCGGCCTTTTGGGCAACAGCCTTAATGGGCTTACGGATGTCCAGCGCAGCTATATCGAATCCGCCATCCAGGCGCATGATAGCGGCCTTTCCACTCTGGGCAATCTGCCCCACACGGCAGAATTGCTGTTTTCCGCCCCTGCCGTGACCTTAACGGCCTTCAGCCAGTATATTTTCCCGGTTCTGGGGCGCGAACGCCGCATTGGGGAGGGCAGCCGCATGGCGGAAGCCATGATTCAGCCAGGCACGGTGGCGGAACCCCGCGCCGCGCATGATATGGCCAATTTCCTGGAGCAATCCTCCCGTACCAAAGGTAATTTCGTTGCCCATGCGGGCAATGCCATCGCCGGTAAGCTGGCCGCATTGGCTTCGGGAGAAGAAAGCGCCAAGGCGGCGGAGAAGCTCTTCTCTCACTGGACGGAACTGGAAGCCACCCGCGCCGAGGCCATCAGCAAACTACAGGAAACCCCGCAGCGATAATCACGCCGCCTTGAAGCGCGAATAATACCCACCCTTGCGGTAACGCTCCAGATATTCCGGCACGATGGTCTCAAACGCATTGGGCTCGATACCCAGTTCCGCCAGGCCGGGATGACGGCCCGTCAACACATTGTCGGCCTTTAGCAGCTTCACCTGGTCGCGCGTCAGCGCCGGTTTCGGAAGAAGTTCAGCAAATGCCCCCATCACGGCGGCAACGGGGAAGGGAATCGGCAGGAAGGGACGTTTATGCCCGGTCTGCTCCATCACCCAGCTCAGGATATCCTTGAAACTATGCGCGGCAGGCCCGCCCAGTTCGTAAACCTTGCCATCGGTATCCAGCCGGGTCAGCGATGCCACCACGGCGCCCGCCACATCGCCCACATACACCGGCTGCATCAGGCTTTTGCCGCCGATCAGCGGCATTACGGGCAACAGGGCGGAAAGCCCGGCAAAACGGTTGAAGAACCCGTCCTCGGGGCCGAATATCACGCTGGGCCGCAAAATGGTGGCTTTGGGATAGGCGGCCAGCACGGCGCGTTCACCCGCCAGTTTAGTGCGTGCATAAGCCGAGGAAGGCACATTATCCACCCCAAGGGCGGAAACATGCACCAGGCGTTTTACGCCGGCCTTGGCGGCAGCCTGGGCAACACGCTCCGCCCCCTGGGCCTGAACGCCCGCAAACCGCTGACGGCCGCTTTCATGCAGAATACCGACCAGGTTGACCACCGCATCGCTATATTCCAGCGCTTTGGCCACCGAGGCATCGCTGGTAATGTCGCCATGGTCCAGCACAATCTGCCCCACATAGCCTGCTGTTTTGATTTCCAGCGCGCCCTGCGGGTCACGGCAGATCACATGCACCAGCGCGCCCGCCTTGGCCAGGGCGCGCACTACATAACGCCCGACAAAGCCCGAGCCCCCCAATACCGTGACGCGGGATTCACGCAGGTCGAAATCGGCAGGATGCATGGCGGCCTCATTTGGTGGGAATGTCGGTTTATACCCCAGCCAAGGGTTGCCTGCCAACCGGAATTGTAAGGCCGCGGGCGATCGCAACCTTTCTTTTACGCCAATGGGATAGGCTGCTGGCTGAACGACTTATAGGGTTTTATGGCCGACAAAGCCAAACCGCATGCGCCCGCGCCCCTGCCCGTACAGCCGGTGGAAACCCCCGCCTGGCACGATGAGCAGTTTGCGCGGTTCGATGCCGCGGTGGAAAACAGCAAGAAAAAGCTGGAGCAGGCCGACAGCTCCATGCAGGAGGTCATCACCGAAAACCACAAAACAGCGGAGGATCAGGAAGATCAGCTGATCAAGCTCGTCAAGGCGAGCCTCAAGCAGATATTTGATGAATCGCGCGACATGCATACCGGCGAATATGAAAAAGCCCGCAGCTATTTCATCGCCAAGCGCCAGAAGATCGACCAGATTCGCCAGCTGGTGGAACATAAATATTCCGATTCGGCCGACCCCAGGGTGGTTGAAATACAGGGTGCATTGAATCACCTGCTGCAGGTGCTGGTGCAGAAGGAACAGCTGTTCGAACGCGAAATGAGCGCCACGCGCGCCCAGAAGGAAAAAGACATTTCCAGTATCGCCGACATGGCCGAAAAAAGCCGGATGGAGCTGGAGAAAAAACACGCGCGCGACATTGCCGGCGAATTTTCCGCACTCCTCGTACAGATGCAGGAAAGCCAGGGCAGCGCACGCTCGCAGTTCGAAACCATGATCGCCCGCGAGCGCGAACAGTTCAGCGAGTTGCTGATGCGCGGCAAGGAGCGCTTTCGCTCACTGAAGGGCGACCACCAAAAAGAAATCCAGGAAAACCGCGTGCTGGTGAAGGAGAAAATGGAATTCTGCAACCAGCATATCCGTATGGGCGATGTGCTGCAGGCGCTGCAGGCGCAAAAAGAGCTCATCCAGTTTCTGAAAGGGCGCCAGTCCAACTTCCAGACCAAGCAGCAGCAAATGACCCTGAGCAATATAGAGTCGCTCAACAATTTCGACAAAGACCTGCAGGGCGACACCGATCAGCTGCTGGTGCGCTCGCAGGAGCTGTTCGAGCAGGCCAAACAGATCATCGAGCAGCAGGCCGAGCAGACGCAAAAAGAGCAGGCCGAGCAATTCGATAAGGAGCTGAACGCCCAGCTTGAGGCTTTCCACCGCGAGGTACAAAAAAACCTCGACCAATTCACCGGCGATCAGCGCGAAAAACTTCGCGTTATGAAGGAAAAGCTGGTGCGCCAGGCGCAGGATAACCAGCGCCGCCGCAAAGAGGCCTACGATCAGATTATTCAGGAAACCCGCCAGAAGGTCGCCGAACTGGAAAAACGCGCCGCCACCCGTCATCAGCGCATGCAGGAGGAGCAGCAGGCCATGCTGAGTTCCGCCTCCAGCGAAATGGAAACGCTCAAAAAACAGGGCGAGGCCCTCTATGACGAGCTGCAATCCGCCCAGCGCACATTGGTGCAGACGGAGCAGAAAAAAACCACCGACCTTATCAAGGACATCAAGCGCAACGCGCGAAACCAGGCCTGGGAGGAAAAACTACGCATCGCCAAGGACACGCTGGAAAAAGCCACATCCATCCGCAGCCAGCAGCGCGATGCCAGCAGGGAGAATTTCCTCGAATTCATCGAGCAGGGAAAATTCATCCTCGAGCAGCTTCAGCAAAACCGCATGCAATACAATGCGGCCATTGAGCAGGAAAAAGAACAGACCCGCGCCCTTCGTCAGCGCATCAATGCGCGTCAGAAGGACCTGGAGGCCCAGCGCCAGCAGAAGGTGAAGCTGGCCGACACCGAATACAAGGAAAAGGAAACCCACCTCAAAAGCCGCCAGCAGGAAATCCAGGTAGAACAGGAGCGGTTTCGCAAATTGCTGGAAAGCCAGATCAAGGCCAAAGGCGAAGAGGCCAGCAAGCTCGACAAGGACATCGCCGAATTCAAGGAGATGGTGGATAAGGCGGCCGAGAAGCGCTCCAAGGAAATGGAGGATATATCCGCCGAGATCAAAACCCATCGGAAAAAACTGGAAGAGCAGATCGAGGAAGCGCGCCTCTGGCATCAGCAGGAGGAAATTGCCCTGTCTCAGGAACATGAACGCGAGCTCAAGCGCATCCAGGTGGAATCCGCCGAGCGAAGCGAACTGCTCCGCAAGGAACAGACCATCCTGCTTCAGCAGCACGAGCAGATGAAACAGCAAATGGCCAATAATTTCGAGCATGCCCGCCAGGCCTTCAAGGACGAGGAAGAGAAGATCTACCAGGAAACCCAGCGAAAGCTTCAGGAACTGGAGCGCGAGGTGCTGGGAATGGATGTCACCCCGGATGCGGACGCCAAACCCGCCTGACCCAGCCAGCAAGCAGCCCTTGACACGGCCAAACAACCCTTTATAACCAGCACCCTTGCCAAATATCCCGTGCCCAGATGGCGGAATTGGTAGACGCACTAGTTTCAGGTACTAGCGCCGCGAGGCTTGGAGGTTCGAGTCCTCTTCTGGGCACCATTGACGCTTCCGATAGCGTCTGTCAGCATTTAAAGCCGCAGAGGGCATGGTTTTTCTTAAACGGCAAGTTTTTGCGCATTTTCGAGCGTGTCCGCCTCATGGGCGGGTTTATCCCAGCGGATGCGGTGAACGCGTGGAAAGCGCATAGCCAGGCCAGATTTGTGGCGGTTGGATGGATGGATGGAATCGAACTCTATCTCTAGCACAAGGTCGTGTTTTACTTCCCGTACCGGCCCAAAGCGGTTGCTGGTGTTAGCGCGAATCCACTTATCCAGCTTCCCCAGCTCAGCATCGGTAAAGCCTGAGTAAGCTTTGCCGATGGGCACCAATTGCTGCTCCTGATTCCACACGCCGAATGTATAGTCAGAATAAAAGGACGAACGCTTGCCGCTGCCACGCTGGGCATAGAGCAATACGCAATCCAATGTCTGTGTCTGCCGTTTCCATTTAAACCAATGCCCACGCGGACGCCCAGCGATATAGGGGCTGTCCAGCCGCTTGATCATCAGCCCTTCCACGCCGTTACGTGGTTCATGGCGCGCCGCATGCCGTAGGCTGGCCATGCTGATATGATCCGGTACAGCCAGCACTTCGGATACATCCATGCGTGTGGGCCGGTTACGCCCGTACCAGGCTTCCAGCCTTTTACGGCGCTGCGATAGTGGAAAGGAACGAACATCCTCCCCGGCATCCACCAGGATATCGTAAAGCCTTATATGTGCGGGGTATTGAGTCAGCATAGAAGGGCTGACCAACTTGCGGTTAAGCCGCTGCTGGAGTGAATTGAAGGATGCCACTTCGCCATCCTGAGTGGTCAGCAACTCACCATCCAGAACGAATTCTTCATCATTCATTGCCTGCGCCACACTGGCGATATCAGGGAAGCTATGGGTGATATCATCACCCGTGCGGGAATAGATGGCGACATTATCCCCAGCCCGCACAAGCTGCACCCGGATGCCGTCCCATTTTAGTTCTACCTGATAATGGTCAAGTGGCAGTGCAGATAGCTCATCTTCCTCGATAGGGTGCGAAAGCATCATGGGCATGAAGAATGCCTGACGATGGAATTCCGGCTTATCGCTTTTGTCTTCAAGCCAGTCAAACAAGGTTTGGTAGGGCGGTTGTACCCCGTGCCAGATCTGTTCAATCTCGTCCACATCCTTGGCAAAAGCATCAGCGAGAGCGGTTTTCGCAAGGCGAGCGGATACCCCGATGCGGATATTGCCCGTGATAAGCTTGAGCAAGGCCCACCTTCCATTGGCGTCCAGCCTGTCCAGCCAATGGGGCAGTTTTATACGCAATACCGCGCGGCTTACGGAGCCGAGCTCTTGCACGATTTCCGGCAAGCCCGGAGCTTCTTCATCTATCTTCCCCGGCCATATCAGCGCAACGGTTTCAGCCAGATCACCGACATAATCGCGTGAAAGCGAGAGCAATACCGGGTCAACGCGCTCCATGGCAATTTCACGCACAAGAGAGGATTTGGCCACTGGAAAGGTCAATGTACCGGCCAGCGCAGCCAGTGCCCAGCCGCGCTCAGGGGCTGGTCGGGTAAGGAAATAATCCGCCATCAGTCTCCGCTTATCCAGCGTGGAACCTGTATAGGAAAGCGAATCCAGCAAGGTGGCAAAGGCTTTCATGATTCCTCATCATCCTCATAGCCATGCAGGTCTAAAGGCCGGGCTTTAAGGCCAAGGGTCTTTGCATAATGCACCAGTGCATCTTCCCGCCCGTGCGTTACCCAAATTTCCGAGGCCTGGGTATCATGGATGGTTTGGGTAAGTTCCTCCCAGTCCGCATGATCGGAAATGATAAGCGGGAGCTCTACCAGCTTCTGTCGCGCGCGTGCGCGAATGTTCATCCATCCGGATGCAAGGGCGGTAATGGGATCGGGAAAACGACGCGACCAGCGATCATGCAAAGCGGAAGGCGGCGCGATGATAATGGTGCCTTTTAATGGCTCTTTTTCCATCCCCGCTACCGGTGCGATTCTACCAAGATCCACCCCGAATTTCTGGTACAGCTCACATAGACCAATCATGGCCCCATGCAGATAAATGGTTTCATGATAACCCGCTTCCCGGAGCAGGCAGATGACGCGCTGACATTTTCCAAGTGCATAGGCGCCGAGCAAAATACACCGCTCCGGCCATAGTTCCAAGGCGCGTAACAGCTTGCCCACTTCCTGTTCACCCGGTGGATGACGAAAGACGGGAAGCCCGAACGTAGCTTCCGTTACGAACACATCACAGGGGTGCGGGGTAAAGGCCTCGCAGGTAGGATCACGCCGTCGCTTATAATCACCGGATACAATGATGCGGCTGCCGCCATATTCCATCATGACCTGACTGCTGCCAAGGATATGCCCGGCAGGAAGCAGGCTAAGCCTTACACCGTTGATATCCAGCATCTCCCCATAGATCGCCTGTTGCAACTGCGCATCCAGGCTTGCGCCGTAACGCTGTTGCATGATGGCAATCGTCGCCGGGGTGGCCAGCACATGCCGGTGGCCTGGCCGCGCATGGTCGGCATGGCCATGCGTGACAACCGCTTTTTCCACCGGCCGCATGGGGTCAATGTAAAAATCGCCCGGCACACAATAAAGGCCGGTATCATTTACATGCAGCCAGTTCTCAGGTTTTTCGCGGGCGGAGTTCATAGAGGCCTATTTATTTTTTATATGAGTTCAACTCTATGATTTATCCTAAACAATCAGAGCATAAAAATGCCGTCACGAAAGCAGGCGCCGCTGCCGAAACGTTTTCAGGACTGGTTCGCCACCAAAGGGTGGGAGCCGCACGCCCACCAAATGGAAATGTTACAGGCTGCGAGGGAAAACCATTCCAGCCTGCTGATCGCACCGACGGGTGGCGGCAAAACACTGGCCGGTTTTCTGCCCAGCCTGGTGGAACTGGCGGATAACCAAAAACCATTCCTGCACAGCATCTATATCTCGCCCCTCAAGGCACTGGCCGCCGATATTCAGCGTAATCTGGCAGCCCCCATTGCCGACATGCAGTTGCCCATCACCATCGAGATGCGCACGGGCGATACACCGGCATCCCGCAAGCAGCGCCAATTCAAGAAGCCGCCTCACATTCTACTTACCACGCCCGAATCGCTGGAACTGATCCTTTCCCATGCCGAGGCAACAGGCCTCATGCAGAACCTGCAACGCGTTATCATTGATGAAGTACATTCCCTGGCTCCGGGAAAGCGTGGACATCTTACCGCTCTGTGCGTGGCGCGTCTGCGTTCCATGCGGCCTGAATTGCAGGTCTTTGGGCTTTCCGCCACCGTGGCGGAACCGGAAAACCTGGCATCATGGCTACATGAAGATACCCGCATCATCCATGCAAAAACGCAGGCCGTGCCGAACATCCGTTTGTTGAAAGGCGATAAGGTGCCATGGAGCGGCTATATGTCCGCCTATGCCGTGGAGGATATTTACATATCCATTCAAAAGGCGCGTAACAGCATCGTCTTTGTCAACACCCGCGCACAGGCGGAATTCCTGTTTCAAAAACTATGGGAAGCCAACAGCGACAGCCTGCCGATAGCCCTGCATCACGGCTCGCTGGACAAACAGCACCGGCTGAATGTGGAGGCCAAGATGGCCGAGGGGAAATTACGGGCCGTCGTGGCCACTGCATCGCTGGACATGGGGCTGGACTGGGGAGCCGTGGATCTGGTGATTCAGGTTGGCGCGCCCAAGGGCATCAGTCGCCTGCTGCAGCGCATAGGGCGCTCCAATCACCGCCTTGATGAACCGAGCGATGCTGTGCTGGTGCCCTGCAACCGCTTTGAGATGATTGAGTGCATGGCCGTGATGGATGCCATTGCCGATGGTGAAATCGATGGAGAGCCCTTGCGACAGGGCAGCCTGGATGTGCTGGCGCAATTCATCATGAACTGTGCCTGCGCGGGGCAGTTCTCCAGCGAGGAATTGTATCGTCAGCTGATAAAGGCCCACCCATATCGCTACCTGACTCAGGACATATTCGACCGGGTCGTACGATTTGTGGCCGATGGCGGCTACAGCTTGAAGGCTTATGACCGGTTTCACCGGATCGAGCAAAATGAAGAAGGCCTGTGGCACGCCACGCCCATGGCGATACGCCGCCACCGCATGAATACCGGAACCATTGTAGAATATGAAACGTTGCGCGTCAGCATGAGGCGGACAGGTTCGCGGCGGAAAACCGACTTGGGGCGGATAGAGGAATATTTTGTTCAGGGCCTGTCCCCGGGCGATACGTTCATTTTTGCAGGCAGGATGCTGAGCTATAAAGGCGTGCATGAAATGACGGTGGAGGTAGAACCGGCCAAGGGCAGCAAACCCAAAATACCTTCCTTTAAAGGCGGTAGGCTGCCTCTCTCCATTTCCTTGGCAGACCGCGTACGCCATCTGATGCACGATGAAGGGGAATGGGAGCATCTGCCTCCCCTTATCCGCTCATGGCTTTCCTTACAGCGCAAGCGCTCCGCCTTGCCGGGGGAGGATAGATTGCTGACGGAATCCTTCCCCGATGAAAAGCTGGAATACCTGGTGATTTACAGTTTTGCCGGGCGTAATGCCAACCAGACCCTCGGCCTACTGCTGACGCAGCAAATGGAAATGCAGGGCCTGCTGCCGCTGGGCTTTGTCGCAACGGATTACGCCGTGGGGTTCTGGGGTTTAAAGCCGGTCGATGACAGTGAAACCCTCATCAAAGCCGCCCTCACACAAGAAAACAGCGAAGAATGGGTGGAAAGCAGCCAGATGGCACGCCGCGTCTTTCGCGAAATCGCCGTCATTTCAGGCCTGGTGGAACGGGGCAACCCGGGCAAGCGGAAAACCGGCAAACAGGTCACCATGTCCACCGACCTGATTTACGACGTACTGCGCAAATATGAGCCAGACCACATCCTGCTCACCGCCACTCGTCAGGAAGTGAATGAAAAACTATCGGATATCGAGCGGCTGCAAACCCTCGTCGCAGGCATCACCATTGAGCATCACAACCTGGATCGCATTTCGCCCTTGGCTGTGCCATTACTTCTGGAAATCGGGATCGAGCGCATCAAAGGCAAAGGGGAAAGTGCATTGCTGGATAGCGCCACGCTGGATCGCAAAGGCGATGGTTTGCTGAAAAAGGCAGCTGCATGACCCAACTCATTCAGTTTGCGAATAAAAAGGCAGAACTGCATGCTCCAGGCTTGATATGGTTTCCTGAAATAAAGCTCATGGGAATTTCAGACATCCATTTTGAGAAGGGCAGTTTTTTCGGGCGCTTTGGCAGCTTTCTGCCACCGTATGACACGGCCTCTACGCTTGAGCAGATGGAGCAGGCCATCGAGCGCTTTCAGCCGGATACGATGGTGGCACTGGGCGACAGTTTTCACGATGTGCATGCCACCGACCGCCTGCGCGAGGAAGATCGCCAACGGCTTCAAACGCTCATCGATCAGGTAAGAGATTGGATTTGGATAGAAGGAAACCATGATCCCGCCATCTGTAACACCATTCCTGGTCTCAGGTGCAGGCAATACATCAAGGACGATCTTCATTTTCGCCATATAGCCACGGGCGACGACCTATGGGAAATAAGCGGTCATTACCATCCGAAGGCAAGGCTATCGATCAAGGGGCACCGTATGAGCGGCGCATGCTTTGTAAAATCTGGGCGTAAGCTTATCATGCCTGCCTTTGGTGCCTATACAGGCGGTCTGGATATCGACAGTGCCGCGTTCACCACAGCCATCCCACAGCAGAATAGGGATGTGTATTTCATTCATCAGCAAAAAGTATATGCCGTTTAATCATCGCGATCACCCATTAGCTCCAATAAAAGCCTGATAATTTAGGGATGAAAGTGGGGGTTCCCCCAATGCATATATATAAATAACAATGGCTTTTTTGTGTTCGAATTTCTCTTTTGGCACCATGGTCGGCAGCAATGGCGGATGTTAACGCTTTTAGGCGGCATCAAGAGAATCAAGTGCTTTTACCAGCGCATTACTTCAGCGGCAGCGCTTCAAGGCTTTTCAGCAGTTCGCGTCCAACAGCGCCGCCATCGTCGGTGATTTTGTTTTGCACGGCGAAATGCAGGGCTTCGAGTAGTTTGCGGATCAGTTGCTGCGCGATATGCGTGGTTTGCTTGCTGGAACTGCAATAGCCAACGATATACCCGCATATCCTGGTAATCAGCGGAAAGCCGAAAGCCAGGGCCTGACCTTTGATATTCTGTGTGGGCACCAGAATGATATTGTAAAACTCCTGCGGGCGGCTTTCCAGCTCCTGCGCGCGCGCCATGGCGGTTTCCAGCCGAGCCATATCGCCGCGCACCGTGTCGAAAAACCCTGCCTTGGCCTCATCAATGATGGTCTGGCAGCGTTTGATTTTTTCAGTCGTGAAGATAGAGGTCAGCTCCACATCCTCGCCGATCATTTTTTTAAGACTGTGGTTTGGCTCGCTCATATAAACGACGTTATCTTCCTTTTCTTTGCCGTCTTTATTGGCCGCAACCGGGCTGGACATCATAAACTCCTGCGCTGAAGCTCATCGTATTTGATGATGCGAACTTCAGTTTTACGCCGGTCTTCCTGAACCGGCACAGTATTTTTTTTGCGCCTGCGGCAGGGGCCTTTGTAGGTCATGGCGGTAACAAAATGGCGCGGATGATCAATAACGGCCATGATGCGGCTGCAAAGCTCTTCGGCATTAAGCGGTTTCACCACAATCTCATTCACGCCTGAATCCCGCGCGCCCTCCACTTTTTTGCCGGTCACCTCGTCCATCAGCATAATCACGGGAACGCATAAGAGCGGAAATTTTCCGGAAAAGCGAATGCTCCGCACAAAATTCACGCCGTTGATCGAGACAAGCTGGCTTTGCCCGTTATGGACATTGCGGCTGATGCGTAACTCCCAGTCCGTGATGATAAGGTCGATGCGCATGGTTTTGAGCAGTTCGGCGCCCTTCTGTCCGTCATGAGCAATATAGATTTTGGAAAAGCCGAGTGTCTGGAGAATATCCTTGAAAAGCTCGGTGATGGTTTCGCTGCTGTCCATCACCAGCACCTGAATTTTGCCCAGCCTGTCTCCATGGCTGGAAGATGATGAGGACGAGGCGATGGAAGACACAGCGGCGGCGGTCATACGGTCTCTCTGGGCAGGGGCTCGTATGTGTCATAATGCCGCTGCACAAGCTTCTGGTGCGCCGTCAGCGTGCCCGGGTCAATCGTTGCAGGGCGGATCAGCCCCTGTTCAATCCGGTCGGAATAAAGACGGTTTAAATCATCCAGCACATCGCCGGTGGTGATGATTTCACCGATGATGATGGGCGGGCCGTCATCCACATGGAAGGGCTCGCTCAGATAGCGGATGGGCACCCCGCGGTTGCGATACACGCTGGTCCACACGCGGTCATACATGATGCCCACCATCTTCGGCACATTCAGCCGCACCGCCAGTTCCACATTATTGTAAACCAGGTTGTCGAGGACGGTTTCGCGCATCGCGTTATCGCGGCCAAGCCGAGGGTCCACCGCAATGCGCGACGCCTCGTAAATATTGGCCTGGGCCGGAAGATCCTCAAGCAGCCTGACATGTTTCCACACACCGCGCTCAATATTATCCTTGATCATGTAGGGCCCGTCGGTCGGCAGAAACCTCAGGCAGCCTCGCACGGTTCCTTCATGCCCCTGCGTTTGGATATGAGGAAAAAAGGACTCCAGCGATGAACGTTCCGAGGCATCCACAAAGGCCAGATGCAGGGTTTTGGGAATGTCGTAATCATCATACTCAACGCCGAACCCTTCCATGTTCTGATCATCCCGGGCGGCGCCGTAAGCATGAAAAAGATACACCGGGTTTCCGGTCAGATGATACTGAAGCAATTCATTGAACACCTGATGCCGAAAGGCAAGGTAACGCGGATATAACGGGTTGCAGCTTAATTCCGAAAAGCCGAAAATCACGAACCATCTCCCAGCAGGAATGCCGGGCAAGGATAGGTTTTATTACAATTGGCGAACCTACCAACCTTGGTAGGGAAAGGTTAACGCCGTGCAGGTTCGGAGTGCCTCAATAAGAATGGATATTCGGCGTATGGCTCTGGTCCAGCAACCCAAGCCGCACCGCTTTCAGCACGGCCAGCGTGTTGGAGTTGGCGTTCAGTTTCGTGAAGCACCGCTTTAGGTGATAATTCACGGTATTTTCGGAAATATCGAGAATTTCGGAAATGGCCGAGCGGCTTTTGCCGGCCGCGCTCCATTTCAGCACCTCGGCCTCGCGCTCGGTCAGGTAAATCCTGGGTGGCTGCTCGCTGTTTTTGCGTTTCAGGCTTTGGTAGACATCGTAAAATTGAACCGATGCCAGCTTTAGCGCGCTCAGCAGGTTGGGGGAAACATCCACCCCGCCGGATTGGCTTGCAAAGCCGAACGCGACAATCTCGTTGTAGCTGTTTTGCAGAGACACGGCGATGCCATCTCGCAGACCCGCTTCCCGCGCCTCGCTCATCATGGTGCGCTCATGACGGTTGAAGGGCTGGAGCTTGTCTGCCTCCCTCCAGGTGAAAACACGCTGCGTTTTCATGACCTCCTTGCGGATAGGGTCTACGAGCTCGTAATTCTGTTCCTGATAAAACTTCATCCAGTCCTGTGGATAGCCCACAATTTTTCCGTGTTTGGCGCGTTCGCCGATGGAGGGATGGTTGGTCATAAGGCAGAAAATCAAGCTATCCAAGCCGAATGGCTTCACAAAGGCCTGAAGTTTCTCAAACAAGTCGTTATCAGAGAAGCAATCGTTGGTTTCGGCAATATATTCAGCCAGTTCCATGTTGTTGACCCCCCTGTTCTCTATTGGTACAAATCTGGGTGATTTGTTTCAAACCAGCACTGCATACTACTAAAAATTGATGGAATCAAGCCTATAAATCCAACCCAGGGTTGACCGATTGTGCGCGACAATGGGCAGAGGTCAAGCGGAGCCAAGGCTGTATATTGGCGCTTCTACCAGGCCGTATAAGCCGAAGCGCTAAGGGGGATTAGGCGATGGCGTGCTTAAAAAGCATGCAGCATGTCAACGCGAAGAATCTTATTGCTCAAGCAGCGGGCGTATATCCAGCAATGGGTCGGCTTTGGAGCCAGCGGCCTGACCGGCAGCCGGAGCCAGCTTCTCTAGCTTTTCCGCTTCGCTTTGGTTGATGGCATCGGGGGAGGCATCCTCGCTGGATTTTTCTTCCAGCTTAATGCGCGCCTCATGGCTGAGAGGGGGGGGGTTATCTGGCATTCCCTGGCCTGAAGCGGGGGGAAGGGGTGCTGCCAGCGCGCCGCTGGCAACAATAAAAACCGGCAATATGGCCCATAAGATTTTCATAGCATCCCTCCACGACACATGGAGGAATCATACGCCCGACCATTCCAGGCTTCAAGGATGACGTGAAGAAGCTGGCTTTAAATCCCGGCGGGCAGAACGTCCTTCAGCCAGCTGCGCGCCTGTTCGGCATGGCCCTTTTCAATGACGGCCAGATCGTCGGGAATATATACGCCTGCCAGAGATTCCATTTCGAGAAATGCCCGCGCTCCACTTTTGTCCGCCGTGCCTTCCATCCCTTCGAAGAATTCGTCAAAATCATAGAAATCAGTTCGAGGGGTAGGGACAGTGGTATGCGCCGCAACGGGGATATTAGCGGCAACGGCGGCTTTGATCAGAAGATAGCCCGCTTTCATGTCCAGCAGCGTTAGGATGGTGGGAGTAACAAAACCGCCGCTGCTTTTTTCGTCCAGTTTCGTATCAACATCGCTGAAAATCGCGTCAATGGTCAAACCTGTTTTGGAGCGGTTCTCATCGGAATACTTGTTTACCGGCTGGTCATCCAGCGTATGCCCCTGGAGAATCTCCTCAACAACTTTGAGCACATCCTCATGGCTGCGCACGCAGCGCTGAATAATCGTCAGCGATTCATCGGCGGCTTTCAGTCGTTTCGAGAGCTCCAGCAACTTGGCTTGCTCATCATCGATAATCATCACATTGGCCATGACGCCCTCCATTCAATGAGGGCAATATGCCGGTGTAATATGACGGCGTGATGAAACCGTCAGTTGTGCGCGGCAAATCAGCCATGCGCCTGACGCATATGACGAATTAAGCGCCGGAAACTTCCTTGATGAAGTTGCCGATTTCTTCCTTCAGCTGGCTTGCATGGTCCGACAGAACACTGGCGGAACGCTGCACTTCCTGCGTGGTGTCATAAGCGCTGTTATTCATATCGCTGATATGGCTGATATTGTCGGTGATCTGCTTAACCCCGGTAGACGCCACCATCATGTTGCGCGAAATCTCATTCGTCACGGCGGACTGTTCTTCGATCGCACTCGCAATGCCGCTGGCATACTGGCTCACCTGATTGATGGAGGTTTTGATTTTGTCCATCGAGCCTACCACATCGGTCGCCACGCCCTGAATGCGCTCGATCTGAGCGGCGACATCCTCGGTGGCTTTGGTGGTCTGCTGGGCCAGGTTTTTCACTTCCGACGCCACCACGGCAAAGCCCTTGCCATATTCGCCTGCACGGGCGGACTCGATGGTGGCATTCAGCGCCAGCAGGTTGATCTGGTTGGCGATATCCTGAATCAGCTGCACAATATCGCCAATGGCCTGGCTGGCTTCGGCCAGTGTTTTGGCGGCGCTGTCAGCGGCCGTGGTGCTTGAAACGGCCTGTTCAACAGCCTGTGTGGAGCGGGACACCTGCGAGGCGATTTCGCGCACCGAGGCGCTCATCTGCTCGGCGGCGGCGGCAACCGCATTCACGTTTCCGCTGGTCTGCTCGGAAAACTCCGCCACGCTCTTGGAGTCCTTGCTGGCGGTTCCCACCATTTCACGCATGCGCTCGGCGGCATCGTCAAGTTCTTTTGCCTGGCCGGCTACATCGCCGATGGCGTTGCTGGCGGTGGTTTTAAAGCTGTCGATGGTGGCCAGCAGCTTGCGCGCGCGCGCCTCTTTGCGGGCCTGCTCCTCGGCCTGCTCCTGCTGCATGCGGTCGGCGGCAATGGCCGTCTGCTTCAGTTTCTCAAGCGCCACGGCAATCACGCCGATTTCGGATTTCTCTTCTGTAAAGGGAATCTCCACATCACGATTGCCGGATGCGAGCACATTCATGCGCTCCGCAAGCCCGGTGACCGACTTGGTGATATTGCGGCCAACCAGCCAGAAGATAAACAGCGCAAACAGCATCGCGGCGCCGGAAGTTGCCAGCGCGGTGATTTTTTGCTGATTGAAATCGGCGATGCGCACATTCAGCAGTCCATCCAGCTCGTTGGCGGAAATCACCCATAATTTATTGGCAGCCGTATAGGCGGCCTGCCCTTTTTCCAGCAGTTCCTCTTTGCTCACCGGCTGCCCGGCAGCCAGGGCACGCAAAGCGGCGATATAGGCCTGGTTGGCGTCGGTATAGGTTTGCAATGCGGGCTTGATGGCATCATTAAAGCCGGGGAGAACACCATAAAAATTGGGGTCCTCGTTCATGGATGTTTCAAGGCTTGCCTTAATGCGGTCGCCGTCGGCCTCCTGAAGCATCTGGGCGCGGATGGCCAGTTGGGTTTGCTCGTCAGGCGTAATGCCATCTGCCATGTCGGTGTGCACTTCGTGCATGATGTCGGCCAGGCGGTGAATGGTCTGCGGCAGTGCCAGCAGCGTCACATCCATGGAGTAATAACTGTCCAGATCCGGGTCGAGAATCAGGTTGGACGTATCGCCCGAATGGGTAATGATGCCGCGAATATCGTTCAGGAACGCGGCAAGCGGTTCCATCTGCGCATCGGGGTTGGTTTTCAACCCGGTTTTGATCTCTTCCCAGCGTTTGATGAAAAGCTGAGGTTCAAGTTGCTCGCGCTTGCGGATGGCAAGCCCTTCCTTGGTAAATTGCAGATCCTGCCCATAGGCCGCCTGGTTGGTTTTCAATTCCTCAATGGCTTTGTCTATCGCCTGCACATTCGGGCCGACATTCTGTTGCAGGTCAAGCGCCAGGCGCAGCCTTCCTGCGGCATCCAGCATGTCCATCATGGGGCGCTGATAGGTGTTGCCCATCGTCTCCAGCTGGGAAAAACGAATGGTCGCCTGCATATTCTGCACAATGAGGTAAATTTCCACCACCACGGGAACGGCAAGGCTGACGAGAATCAAAAACAAACGCTGACGAAGTCTC
>WGMV01000023.1 GCA_016124905.1 bacterium | reverse complement strand
CCTTTCCATGTTCCAGCAACCAGAGTCTAAAACCACGGGAGATTTGCGAAAAACCTTCTCGTTCCTTGTTTGCGATATTCAGAGCCATGCGTGCTTGAATGGGCTCATCCAGCTGAAGAAAATCGAAAGTTCGTTTGATGAAAATGATTGCCGCTTGCGCACGTTCGAGCAAATCCTGCTGAATGCCAAGCTCCGCCATATGGTTTTGGAGCATCTCTGAGACACCGCAGGTCATGTCAAGAAACTCGTTGGTTTCTTCCGGTTTATGGGTGAGGTGCCGATAATATTTAATGTGCCGTTCAGCCAGGTCGCTGTAGGAACCTTTTAAGGCCAGATTCATTTCAGGGTCTGATCTCAAAAATTCCATGATATCTGTGACAAAGGCCCGTTTCTGTTCATCCACGCAGTTGCAAAGCAATGCAAAGCCTACGCCGATGACAGCGGTGTCATAGATCTCGGTATTAAAGATTCTGCTGTCCTGGTTCATGGAACGAAAGGTAACAACCTTGTGTTGTGGTTGTATGACGGCCGACCTGTTTTTAATGATGTTTTTGTTACAGGTTAAACCTGTGCCCAGCTGATGCGGGCGTACTGGTAACCGGTGATAAGAGTAATGGCGGCGGCCAGCCAGAAGAGGATGTGGCCGATATCGGTGACATGCCAGCTGTCGAAGGCTCCGTCGCCCACCATGATGCAGCCGACTGCCACCATCTGCACATTGGTTTTGACCTTGGCGAGAAACGTTACAGGCACTTGGACCTGCTTGTCGGCCAGGAATTCCCGCAGGCCGGAGATGAACATCTCGCGCAGGATGATGATGATGGCGGGGATGACATGGGCGCGGCCATCGCCGACCAGCATGAGTATGCAGGCGGTGATGAGCAGCTTGTCGGCGATGGGGTCCAGGAATTTGCCGAGGTTGCTCTGGCTGTGCCAGATGCGGGCGAGGTAGCCGTCGAAAAAATCGGTGAAGCAGGCCCAGGCGAAAATGCTCCAGGGCAGCCAGTAATGCCAGAGGCCATCGGTGAGGTAATAGGCGGGAATGACCAGAAAAACGGCCAGGATGCGCCCCAGGGTGAGCCAGTTGGGCAGGTGTTGTTTGATGAATCCGCTCATGGGGGCTTTCAGCTTAAGGGGCTGGAGGGAAAATAGTCGGTTACCCCTGGCTTGGCAATCAGTTGCGGAAATGGCTGTGGATTTTCTCGGCTACGGCTTCGTTGATGCCGCTGACCTGGAGCAATTCCTCCATGCTGGCTTCCATGACGGCCTTGCCAGAGCCGAAATGCTGCAGAAGAGCCTTTTTTCGGCGCGGACCGATGCCGGGGACATGGTCCAGCGAGGATTCGGTCATGGATTTGCCCCGTTTGGCGCGATGGGTGCCGATGGCGAAGCGGTGGGCTTCGTCACGCAAGCGCTGCATGTAGTAAAGGGCTGGATCCTGTTCCGGCAGGCGGAAGGGCTCCTTGCCCGGCATGCAGAGCTGTTCTCTTCCCGCGTTACGATCAACCCCTTTGGCCATGCCGACAATGGCGATGCTTTCTTTTTCGGTATCCAGGCCGATTTCCTTGAGCATGGCGACCACGGCATTGACCTGGCCGACACCGCCGTCGATGATCATCAAGTCCGGCAAGACGGGTTCGGCGCCGTCATCGGATGTTTTTGAGGCGGCGCGGAAGCGTCGCTGCATGACTTCGCGCATCATGCCGAAATCATCGCCCGGCGTGGTTTTGATGTTGTATTTGCGGTATTCGTTTTTCTGAAACCCTTCCAGCCCGGCGACGACCATGACGCCAACCGAGTGAGCGCCCTGGATATGGGAATTGTCGTATATCTCGATGCGCTCGGGCGGGGCAGAAAGGCGCAGACGTTCGGCCAGAGCTTCATGCAGTTTCAGCTGGCTGCTGCTTTCGGACAGTTTGCGCGCCATGGCATCGCGCGCGTTTTTAAGGGCGAATTCCACCGCCGCCATTTTTTCTCCGCGCTGCGGAACCGCAAGTTCCACGCGGCGGCCCTCTTTCTGGGAAAGGGCTTCGGCCAGCAGGTCCATTTCGCTGGCGGGATGCTGGATGAGCAGAAGGCGCGGGGCGGGGTAGCTGGTGTAATGCTGGATGATGAATTGCTGCAGAATGTCGGCATCGCTCATATCGGCATCGACGGAAAGGAAGCTGCTGTGCATGCCCGCCGCCTGGCCATTGCGAATGGAGAGAAGCTGGATGCATGCCTGCCCGGCATCGCGGTGCATGGCCAGGGCGTCTGTTTTATCCAGCGACGGATAGAGCAGCAGGCTGTTTGCGTTGATGCGCGCCAGCGCGCGGATGCGGTCGCGCAGCTGGGCGGCTTTTTCGTAATCCATGTTGGCGGCCGCCTGCTCCATCTGGCTGGCGAGCTGCTTGTGGATGCTGTCGTTTTTGCCTTCCAGAAACTCAGCGGCCTCGTTCAGCAGGTGTTTGTAGTCGGCCTCGCTGATGAGATTGACGCAGGGAGCGCTGCAGCGCTTGATGTCATATTGCAGGCAGGGGCGCGTGCGGTTGGCAAAATAAGAATCGCGGCAGGGGCGAAGCAGAAAGGCTTTCTGAAGCATGTCGAGCACTTCGCGGACCGCCGAGGCGGAGGGATAGGGGCCGAAATAGAGGACGTTGCTTTTTTTGCTGCCGCGATATTTGGCGATGCGGGGGTAGGGGTGTGAAACGTCGATGGCGATGTAGGGGAAGCTTTTGTCATCACGCAGAAGGATGTTGTAATGCGGCTTGAGGGATTTGATGAGGCCGGCTTCCACCAGCAGAGCCTCGGCCTCGGTACGGGTGGTGACAAACTGCATGCTGCGCGTGAAACTCACCATGCGTTGCAGGCGTTTGGGCAGCTGCTCGATGCGGGTGTAGGATGAGACGCGCTTCTTCAGGCTTTTGGCCTTGCCGATGTAGAGCACCTCGCCCTTTTCGCCGAGCATGCGGTATACGCCCGGCGCATCGGGCAGCAGCGCCAGATTGGTTTGGATGACTGAGATACCTTGCGGGATGGAAGGAGCCGTTACCATGGTTTGAATATAAGGCCTGCACCGACAGCAATAAAGCCAAAGCCGACCAAAATATTCCAGCCGAGCGGTTCTTCGAGGTAGAGAACGGAAAAGCCAGCGAAGACCAGCAGGGTGATGACCTCTTGAATGGTCTTAAGCTGGGCTGCGCTCATCACCTGATGGCCGATGCGGTTGGCGGGCACCTGAAGGCAATATTCGAAAAAGGCGATCAGCCAGCTGACGAGAATGGCAAGCCAAAGCGCCGACTGTTTGTATTTCAAATGGCCATACCAGGCGGTGGTCATGAAGAGGTTGGATGCCGTCAGCAGAAGGATGGTTTGAAGAGTGGCTGGCATGCCGGTCCTTGTAAAACAGCGGGTTAGCTTTTGTCCACGAAAGCTGTGGATAAGTTTGTGTATATCCTTTTGGTGGAATGCTGCAATGGAGGAAAAAGCTGGATTGTACGCTTGATGATGTGGAATGCCGAAAAAAAACTAAGCTGTTGTTTTTAAACAAGTGACTGGCGTTTAGCGCAGATGGTTAAACTACATATGGGGGTGTTTTTTACACTTATGAAATTTTTATAATGTCAAGAGGGCTAATGTGCATAATCGGCAAATATGTGGCCATGTTGCCACGCTGCCACGGCTATGTGCATGTAATTGAAGAGCTGGAAGGGATGAGCGCTTGCGATGCCGGGGGCGGCCTGCTTTATTGCGCCCATGCCAATCGATTTTTGCCATGCATGACGCCAGCTTTCTGATGGACGTGTTGCTGCTGCTTGCTGCCGCGGTTGTGGTGGTGGTGGTGTTCAGGCGCATGAATGTGAGCCCCGTGCTGGGATATCTGGTAGCGGGTGGTTTGATTGGCCCCTATGGGTTTGGCGTGATCAAGCACGCAGACAGCACGGCGGGCATTGCCGAGATCGGCGTGGTGTTTCTTCTTTTCATGATTGGCCTTGAGCTTTCGTTTGAACGTTTGCGTGATATGCGGCGCCATGTGTTTGGCCTGGGAAGCATGCAGTTTGTGTTTACCGGGCTGCTGCTGATGATGATGTTGATGCTGCTGTGGCAAAAGCACTGGGCGGTGGCGCTGGTGCTAGGGTTTGGGCTTGCGCTCTCTTCCACGGCCATTGTGCTGCAGGTGGTGCGGGAGCGTGGCGGGCAAGCCAGCCAGGTGGGGCGTCTTTCGCTTGCGGTGCTGCTGCTTCAGGACCTGGCGGTGGTGCCGCTGCTGGTGGTGGTGCCGCTGCTGGCGGGCAACGACCAGGCTGGGATTGGATTGCTGCTGGGCAAGGCGCTCATCAACGGTATGATCGTGATGGTGGCCATTGTTCTGATCGGCCGGTTGTTTCTGCGGCCCATCTTTCGTCTGATTGCGAGCATCGACAATCAGGAGATTTTCGTGGCGCTGACTCTGTTGATCGTGCTTGGCAGCTCGTTTGCCACTCACAGTATGGGGCTTTCCATGGCGCTGGGAGCGTTTCTTGCAGGATTGCTGGTGGCGGAGACGGAGTTCCATCATCAGGTGGAGGCGGATATCATGCCTTTCAAAGGGCTGTTCCTCGGCCTGTTCTTCATGACCGTTGGCATGCAGCTGGATATAGACCTGCTGAAGAACGACACCCTGTTCATCGTGCTGTGCACGCTGGGGCTGGTAACGCTGAAAAGCGCCGTGCTTGCGCTGGTGTGCCGGTTGTCGGGCATACGCTGGCCGGTGGCCATCCAAACCGGGCTGCTATTGTCACAGGGGGGGGAGTTCGCGTTCATTCTGTTCGGCCTGGCGGCGGAGAGCAAGCTGCTCGACAAGGGCACCTCGCAACAGCTGATGGTGATTGTGACCATGTCGATGGCGGTAACCCCGCTGCTGGGTGTGACAGGCGAAAAACTGGCGCGCTGGATGGAAAAGCGCAACACGGCGCAGCCTCAGCATATCCTGGCCGATACCAGCGACCTTGATCACCACGTGGTGCTGGCCGGGTTTGGCCATGTGGGGCAAAGCCTGGGCGAGATGCTTGAGATGGAGGGAATCGCCTATGTGGCGATTGATACCAGCGCCAAGCTGGTGTCGGAGCAGCGCAAGAAGCAGAAGCCGATCTATTATGGCGACACGCGCCGGGCGGATGTTTTAGATGCGGTTGGCGCCAACCGGGCTTCGGTGATTGTGTTTACCTATACAGGCGGGCAGGAGCTGGCGCGCAGCATTGCCGCCACCAAGCGTGCCTACCCGGGCACGCTGATCGCCGCCAGGGCGGTAGATTCCGCCAATGCCGACAAGCTCCGCCGGGCCGGGGCGAGCGTGATTATTTCCGAATATCTGGAAACCAGCCTGCTGTTTGGCCAGGCGGTGCTGAAGGCCCGCGGGGTGAGCGATATTGAAACACGCCGCATTGCCCAGGCCATCCGCTACAAACTCGGGGCGACGGGAAAAGGAGCGGAAGCTCCCGCTGAGGCAGGGCCTTCACATTCTAACTGACGGCATTCATTAATTCCGCTAAGAGGACTTCCCCTGTAAAAGAAGCCATTATGTCACAAGACCATATTCGCAATTTCGCCATCATCGCCCATATCGACCATGGTAAATCCACCCTGGCGGACCGACTTATCGAAAAGGCCGGCAAGATTGAGGCGCGTGAGATGAGCGCCCAGCTGCTCGATAACATGGATATCGAGAAGGAGCGGGGCATCACCATCAAGGCGCAGACGGTGCGGCTGAACTATAAGGCGAAAAACGGCAAAACCTACCAGTTGAACCTGATGGATACGCCGGGGCATGTGGATTTTGCCTATGAGGTGTCGCGCTCGCTGGCTGCGTGCGAGGGGTCCATTCTGGTGGTGGATGCATCGCCGGGGGTGGAGGCGCAGACGCTGGCCAACGTCTATCAGGCGATCGACAATAACCACGAGATCATTCCCGTGCTGAACAAGATCGATTTGCCTGCCGCTGACCCGGACCGGGTGAAGGCGCAAATCGAGGAAGTGATCGGGCTGGATGCGAGCGAGGCGATTCCGTGTTCCGCCAAGACGGGGATGGGGATTGAGGATATTTTCGAGGCGCTGGTAACCAAGCTGCCGCCGCCGCGTGGGGTTGAAGCCGATCCGTTGCGCGCGCTGCTGGTGGATAGCTGGTATGACCCGTATCTTGGCGTAATGATTCTGGTGCGCATTGTGGATGGGGTGCTGAAGAAGGGCGCCAAGATCCGTATGATGTCCAACGGTTCGACGTATCAGGTGGAGCGCGTGGGGGCTTTTACACCCAAAAAGGAACTGATCGACGAGTTGAAAACCGGTGAGATGGGCTTCATCACGGCGGCCATCAAGCAGGTGGCGGATTGCTCGGTGGGGGATACGATTACTGAAGACAAGCGTCCCGCTGACGAGGCATTGCCTGGATTCAAGCCACATTTGCCGGTGGTGTTCTGCGGGCTTTACCCGACAGATAATGCCGAGTTCGACCATCTGCGCGAGAGCCTTGCCAAGCTGCGGCTGAACGATGCAAGCTTTACGTTTGAGGTAGAGAGTTCGGCGGCGCTCGGCATGGGTTTCCGCTGCGGATTTCTGGGATTGCTGCATCTGGAGATCATCCAGGAGCGCCTGGAACGTGAGTTCAATGTGACGCTGATTACGACCGCGCCGAGCGTGGTTTATTCGCTTGAACTGCGTAACGGCGACACAAGTGAGCTGCACAACCCGGCCGACCTGCCGGACCCGTCGCACATCGCTTCGATCAAGGAGCCATGGATCATGGCGACTGTGCTGGTGCCGGATGAATATCTGGGCAATGTGCTGAAGCTGTGCGAAGAGAAGCGCGGCGTGCAGAAGGACCTGACCTACGCGGGCAACCGGGCGATGGTGAAATACCGCCTGCCGCTGAACGAGGTGGTGTTCGATTTCTACGACCGTTTGAAATCCTGCTCCAAGGGTTATGCCAGCTTTGATTATGACATGGATGGCGTGGAGGATTCCGACCTGGTGAAGCTTCAGATCCTCGTGAACGGAGAGCCGGTGGATGCGCTGGCCATGCTGGTGCACCGGACCAAGGCGGAAGGACGCGGGCGCAGCATGTGCGCCAAGCTGGTGGACCTGATTCCACGCCAGATGTTCCCCATTCCCATCCAGGCGGCCATCGGCGGCAAAATCATTGCCCGCGAGACGGTGAAGGCCATGCGTAAGGATGTGACGGCCAAATGCTATGGGGGGGATATTACCCGCAAGCGTAAGCTGCTGGAAAAGCAGAAAGAAGGCAAGAAAAAGATGCGCATGGTGGGCCGGGTGGAGATTCCGCAGGAGGCCTTTATTGCCGCCCTGAAAATGGATGATAATTAAGAATTTAACCTTATTGTCATGTCTTTTTGTTAGGGTTTGCCTGCATTAAAGCAGGTTAAACATGACATTCGCACGCCGATTGTATTACGCGCAGGGCTATGAGACATTCGCGGCTGCAAATGGCGCGGCGCTGGATATTGCGCCCTACTGGCATCAGGTTTTTACGCAGGACCTGCATGACACCATGTTTGCCAACACGATGCGTGCGGCGCATCTGATGCCGGTTGGCGAAGTGTTTAACTCTTACTCTCCTCAGTTACGGCAACCACGATACCATGCCGGGGAAAATGGCGTGCATATGGATGAGCAGGATCATGCGTTGGCGGATTGGCGGCTGGAGCAAAGCGGCGGCCGGGTCAATTCGCATATTAGCGTGTGGCAGCGTTTTACGACAGCCTTAGGGGGGCTGCATCATGGCTGATCTTTATCCGGCATGGGCGCACCCAGTGGCTGAGGACGATGCGCGTGAAGAGCTGAATGCTCAGCGAATGGCCTTAACGAGGCGCTATCAGTCCGATGGATTATTTCATTATATCAAAACCGGGGAAGAGAATTGTAAGGATCTTCTGACCCATGCGGGGATGATACTCGATCGTGAAAGGGCATCCGCAAAAAGCCTGGCGGAGGTTTTTCTGCAGCAGAATCCCGGCTTTTTTGATGAATATCCCACCAGCAGCATTCTGGTGTTCTACCCACCCAGCGCGGGCATTATTCAAGCTCTGGGAACGGTGGAGGCGCTTAAGGAAGCCTACCCCGGCAGGACGATCGTTCCCTGTCCCGTTGCCTTATCTCCAGGGCGCGAAGATATTCATCATGTGACGGTGCATGATGTGGGCGAGGGGGAATCATTACGGCGTATTTTAACGGATGGTGCAGGACTGCCTTATCTCCTCCTGACGGATGGCGTGGTGTTTCACGGAAAGCAGATGTCGCAGGTTATCAAGCAGCTGCCGCATTACATGACCGCGTCACAACAAGGCGTCATCCCGATATTATCAGGTCGCTTGATGGAACCTGCGCTGGAAAAGAACGAAGCCCTGACCAAGCTTATCGACCCCGATCAGGCCGTATGGGGTGGTGGGGTAGGCGGGTGGCTGATCCGTTCTGTCAAAAGCATGACGGATGGCCCGAAAGGGCCGCCGCCGGATGTGCAGCTTTATTTCATGGGTGAGTATGAGCCCGAGATAGGAACGCCCTATATTGATTTGGGCGAGGTGATTCGCTTTATGCAGCATATGGAGCTGCACAGGCCGGAATGGTTCAAGGAAGCAATGGGGGTGGATAGTCTTGAAGCGGTGCTCAGACTTTCTGAACTGGATGGGCCTGTGTGCAAGACCAACTTAGATGCGCTGGACCGGAAATACCGGCAGACAATAGAATATGAGATGGACCTTTATTCTCTGGACGAGAACCCAGGCTTTAATCCTAACCTAATGATTCAACGGTTGTAGGTATCCCGATCCAGCGTTTTTTCCGATGCATCCACGATGGTGGTGATGGTGGCGTCGCCGGTGATGTTGATGGTGGTGCGCACCATGTCGAGGATGCGGTCCACGCCCAGGATGAGGGCGATGCCGCCCATGGGAATGTTCACCGACGTCAGCACCATGCCCATGAAGATGATGGAGCCGCTGGGAATGCCCGCCGCGCCGATGGAACCGAAGGTGCAGGTGATGATGAGCACGAGATATTCATGCATGCCGAGATGCACGCCGAAAATCTGGGAGAAGAACACGGCGCAAAGGCCGAGATAGATGGCGGTTCCGTCCATGTTGATACAGGCGCCGAGCGGCATAAGGAAGTTGGTGCTGCGTTCGGAGACGCCGAGCTTTTCCTGCAGCTCGCGCATGGCGGTGGTGAGCGTGGCCTTGGAGGAAGAGGTAGAGAAGGCCATCAGCTGCGTGGTGAACATTTTTTTGTAGAATTTGAGCGGATTGAGCCGCGCCAATACCATCAGCATGATGCCGAAAAACACATATTGCACCAGGCAGGCGCCGATGACGGCCACGACAAATTGCAGCAGGGACTTGATGACATCCATGCCGAGTGTGCCGACGCTCCAGGAAATGAAGCCGAAAACGGCCAGCGGGGCGAGGCGGACGATCATCTCGATCATCTTGAAGCAGACCTGGGCGGATTCATAGACCATCACGCGCAGGTGGCGGCAGCGGTCGGCCACCAGGTTCATGGTGACGCCGGTGAAGATGGAGAAGACGACCACTTGCAGGAAGTGATCCTCCGTCATGGCACGCAGCGCGTTGGTGGGGATCATGCCGAGGATGAAGCCGCTGACGGTTTTGCTGTCGGCGGCGGATGCGGGCACGGTCGGCTCCGCCAGTGTTGATGGATCAATCGTCAGGCCGAGACCGGGGTTGAAGAGATTGCCGAAAAGCAGGCCCAAGCAGACGGCCAACATGGCTGTGAGGAAATAAGCGCCGAGGCCCTTGAGGCCAACGCGCGAGAAGCTGTGGGAGTCTTCCATGCTGGTAATGCCGGAGACGAGGGCGAAGAAAATGAGCGGGACGACCACCATCTTGATGAGGTTGATGAAGATGGTGCCGAGGATTTTGAACATTTCGGCATCCTTGCCGAAATAGAGGCCGGCCGTGATGCCGAGAATCAGTGCAATGAATACCTGCTGCCATAATTTGAGGCCAAAAAGTTTGGCTTCAACGCTGTCTCCGGCCATTACGCACTCCGGTCGTTTCTTAAAGGTGGGGTTTTCTAACATGGTTGCGCTGCGGGTGCAGCAAGGAATTGCAATGTTTTAAGCGATAGCCCTCTCGCCGATCCATGCTTCTTCAAATACCGATTCCGCAAGAGAGGCCTGGGCCTGCATCGCATTCCAACGGACACGCTGTGCAGCGAGGATTGCATCCGCCGATTCCCGCGCTTCGTACATACCGGTAATGACGGATTTTGGATTCTCGGCGCGATACCATATGGCGTCTTTTGGCAGCATACGGCCATCCTGGTCATGTAAATGAAAGCCCTGCTCCGCAAGATTTATGATGTTTGATGCCAGAGTGGACTCGTCGCTCGCTTTGTATTGCCAGCAATTTTCTGAACGGATGCGGCATTCGACCGGGACCGGTAGGCGATGGGGGAAATGGAACGTCAGTTTTTTAGGTACAAAGCCGTCGCTGTCTTCCATTAATTCTACATCCACATGGCCGATAAAATGCTCCTGGGCGCTGTGAATCTGGAACACAATATGAGGCTGAAGCCCATAACGGCAGAAGTTTGGCAGGTTGTTGATGGTCATATGCTACCTATGCGTTTGCAGGGATTATCCATGATTTACATGACAATTCCTTGACAGAAATCAGGCGGTTTTCTGTTCTTTGAGGCCCAGTTCGGCCATCATGGCCTCGCGCATCTTGAATTTCTGCAGTTTTCCGCTGACGGTCTGGGGGAATTCCGTCACGAAACGGACATGGGCGGGGCACTTGTAATGGGCCAGGCCCTTGCGGCAGAAATCCTTCACTTCCTGCTCGGTTAAGCTATGGCCATGTTTGAGACTGACCCAGGCGGCGGAGGTTTCGCCGAATTTGTCGTCGGGGATGCCGAAGATGGCCGATTGCTCGATGGCGGGGTGGGTGAAAAGAAATTCCTCGATCTCGCGCGGGTAGATGTTCTCGCCGCCGCGGCAGATCATTTCCTTGATGCGGCCGGTGATCTTGTAATTGCCGTCCGGGCGGCGGGTGGCAAGATCGCCCGTGCGCCAGAAGCCGTCGGGCAGGAAGCCTTTTTCGGTGCTGGCATCGTCCTTGTAATAGCCTTTCATGACGCCGTGGCCGCGGGCGCAGAGTTCGCCCTGCTCGTTGTCGCCGAGGGTTTGCAGGGTGGTGGGGTCTATGATTTTGGCTTCCACGCCGGGAAGGGGGCGGCCGATGGTTTCCACGCGTTGTTCGAGTGAGTCCTCGGCGCGGGTTTGGGTGATGACGGGGGCGGTTTCCGTCTGGCCATAGGCGATGGTGATTTCCCGTACACCCATGTCGCTGACGACGCGTTTCATGACTTCAATCGGGCAGGGGCTGCCCGCCATGATGCCGCTGCGGAGGCTTGGGTAGGTTTTGGGTTTGAAGTGCTTGTGCTCCAGCATGGCAATGAACATGGTGGGGACGCCGTAGACGGTGGTGCAGCGCTCTTCCTCAATGGCTTTCAGGCTTTTGCCGGCGTCGAAATATTCCGCCGGGATGACCATGGCCGCGCCGCGCGTCACTGCGCCCAGCGTGCCCATGACGCAGCCAAAGCAATGGTAATAGGGCACGGGGATGCACATGCGATCGGTGCTGGTGATGTTCTGGCAGCCGGTGACGTACCAGCCGTTGAAGAGGATGTTGCGGTGGGTGAGCTGTGCGGCCTTGGGGTAACCCGTGGTGCCGGAGGTGTATTGGATGTTGATGACCTCATCGGGTCTGGGGGCGG
>WGMV01000022.1 GCA_016124905.1 bacterium | reverse complement strand
TGCAGCACGTCACAATCCAGCAGAATGCTGCATTCGCCCATAGCCCTCATATCCACCGCCGCGCGAATGGAACGCCCGATAAGTCGCTGGATTTCCTGTGTACGCCCCGTTTGCTTGCCCTTGGCGGCTTCCCGGCCGCTGCGCGTATGGGTAGACCGCGGCAGCATGCCATATTCCGCCGTAATCCATCCCTCGCCCTTGCCGCGCATGAAAGACGGAACGGACTCCTCAATGCTAGCCGTCACCATCACCTTGGTGTGTCCAAACGACACCAGGCAGCTTCCTTCAGCATAGCGGCTCACCCCCGGCTCAAGGGTCACGGCCCGCAATTCCCCTGCCTCCCGGCCGGAATGGCGTGTTACATTGTCCACCGCGCTTATCGCTTTCATCCGCTTTCCCCCTTGAAAACCGTGCTTAAGTGGCCTACCTCGAAATGAGCACTGCCGCAAGCAATGAGAAACGACATGAAACCACAGCAAAACATTCCCTCGGAAGAACCGAACGAGGATCAGCTTTCAGAAAACCGGGAATTGCCCGATGACGAAGCGTCAGCATCCGACGACGGCCAGGACGCCCTGCAAGCCGAGCTGGCGGAAATGAAGAACCAACTGCTGCGCGCGCTGGCCGAAGCCGACAACACCCGCAAACGCGCCGAACGCGAGCGGGAAGACACGGCCAAATACGCCATCAGCGGCTTTGCACGCGATCTGGTCAGCGTATTTGAAAATCTCGCGCGCGCCGCCCAGGCCATTCCGCCGGAAGCCCGCCAGGGTGCCGATCTGATGGCCACGCTCGCTCAGGGGGTGGACCTGACCTTGAATGAAATGCAGGCCACCTTTGAGAAACACGGCCTCCACCGGGTGGACCCGATGGGGCAGAAATTCGATCACGCCTACCATCAGGCCGTGTCTCAGGTGGAAATGCCGGGGCATGAACCGGGCACCGTCATGCAGGTGATTCAGTGCGGCTATGTGTTGAATGACCGCCTGCTTCGCCCCGCGCTGGTGGTGGTCAGCAAAGCCCCCGCCTCAACCGACAGCAACAGCCTGGATACCGAGGCCTGAGGCCTAGCATTCCTTCCGGCTGAAATCGAGCCAGGCCACCACCAGGAACAGGGCGGAAAATAACAGCATCTGCCCATAGATAAGGCCGCGCTCCAGCGTCTGCGGAACACTATAGATCAGCCATTCGCTCTGCGAGAAACGGTCAAGCCGCGGAACCAGATAGCTGCCGATCTTGATCACCCAGTCCGCCACCAGGTCGATGGCCGTATGGGTTTTCGCCAGGCTGGACGCCTGTGTCATGACGAACAACGACATCATCCGCGCCATGAAATAATAGCCAAGCGTGGCCAGCGCGGAAACCACCGGGCTTTTCAGCATAAGGCCAAACGCCATCGCCACGGCGGCGATAATCAACAACTCGCCCGCCAGCGTCGCCCCCCATACCGCCAGCCCTTGCGCATCCGGCACGCCCACAAGCTTCACCAGCAACGCGGCAACCACGCTCAGCCCCATGGCAAACACGCCAAGCGCCGCATAAAACCCAAGCAGAAACTGCCCCCGCGTGATGGGGCGGGAAATAAACACGGCCAGTTCGCGGCTATGGTCCATATGCCGCAACTGGGTTGCCGTAAACAACGTGAGCCCCATCACCAGCAAAAGGCGAAGCCCGCCGGACAGAAATACCGTGGTCGCCTGTTCTTCTTCCACCATCACCCCGTGCCCCAGCACCAGGCATGCCACCGCCAGCATCAGCATCATGGCCACCAATGACCAGACAACGCGGTCACGTCGGGCAATCAGCAGCACATAGCGGAAAATCTCGTCCATAAGCAGGGTGCTAGAATGTCAGGGGGCGGGGATCGTTGGTGAATTTCTTGTAGATATCGATGTCATGCGCATCCACCTTGCCGCTGGTCGGCACAATGGTGGCTTTGATGAAAATGACCATCTCCACCGTTTCGGTATCCTTGGTGGTTTTTTTAAACAGATTACCGATCCAGGGAACGCCGGAAACAAACGGCACGCCCATATCGTCATTCACATGGCGCTCCTGCATCAGCCCACCCATCACCATGATGTCGCCGCTGTTGAGCTTCATGATCGTGTCCATCTCGCGCACTTCCACTACGGGAATGATGTTATCGAGCGATGTGTTGCTGGTATTGCCGCTCTGGCTCAGCAAAAAGCCCACGGCCGGGTCTTTCACTTCATCCACCACGCGTGAGAGGGTGGGCCGCAGATTCAGGGTCACCTCCTGCGATTTCTCGTTGATGGACGGAATAAGCGTCAGAATCAGACCGATCGGAACGGTCACGGGTGTGCTGTCCACCGTCAGCAGTTCATTGCCGGTGCCGCCCGTGCTTGTGTCGCGCTCGCGTTGAATATCCAGCTGAAAATACACGCGGTTTTCAGCGAATGTCATCACCGCCTGCTGGTTGTTCATCGCATGCAGACGCGGGCTGGAAAGGGTGCGCGTCTCGCCAAACTGCTCCACCAGCTGAATAGCGCCTTCCAGGCTGTTGTTCTTTTTATTTCTGGCACGCAACGTCAGAACATTGCTGTTATCGAAGGTTGTTGCCGTGGTGGAAACCACATCAAAATCGAATTTCAGGCGATCCAGCATCAGGGATCCCCAGTCGATACCGCTGCGGTATTTATCGTTAAGCCCCACCTCAACGATTTTCGCCTCTATCAACACCTGGGATGCCGCTTTCTGCGTCAGTTCCTTGATAAAGTTTTTGATTTTGGCCTGCTGGCGTTCACCGCCGAAAACCGTCAACATTCCGGCTTCCCTGTTCATCACATAAAACGGTTTGCTGTCATTGGGGCCGCTGCTGCCGCCTGTCGCTCCACCCGTGGCTGCATCGGCGGCCGCAGCAGGGGCCGACGCGGCCGCGCCCTGGCCGGAGCCGCTATCGACAATGGCCTTGATGGCCGCTTCAAACTGCGCCCATAAATCGCTTTTATTATCGGTTTTAACCGAGGCCTGCGAACCGCTGTTCAGCCCGCTGCCACCGCCACCGCCGCCGCCACCGCCGCCGCCACTTCCACCACCGCCGCTGCTGCCGCCGCCACTGCCGCCAACGCTGGAGGAAAGCACGTTGGTGTTAAGCGTCACGCCGCCGGATGCCGTGCGGTCGATATTGAGGAAATCCAGCTCGTAATTTCGCAGTACGGGTGTGTCGCGCTCAACCTTCAACGACTTACCAACAATCTCATACCGCAGCCCCGCCATATCGGTGATTTCCTGAACCACCTCGTTCAAGGGCCTGTCCTTGGCGCGATAAACAACCCCGCCGCTGATGGAGGAATCCATTTGCAGGCTGAGATTGGCCAGGCGGGCCAGCTCAATAAACACATCGCGCAGCGGCACATCTTCCGTCACGGCAATGGAAACAAGCTGGTCGCTTTGTGATTCCTGCGGGCGCGGCGCCACCAGCAATTGCGAAACCTCCGGCACGGGGGGCGCGGTTTCGCTGGCGGGGGGTGCGTTTTTCGCTTCGGGCTTTGCCAGCAGATTATCTTTGATTTCCTTGCGCGAAAGCTCGCCATACCGGTCGGCATAATCATGCTGAGGGAAATAATCCGACGCTTTCTGACCGGGGGCACAGCTAGCCAGCAATGCCACGGCAAGCGCGCATCTGCCCAGCCTTTTGATCTGCCCCTTTTTTTGCGTCACAAGCCCCAAAGCGCCACAAGATTTATTTAACTATTTGGCCGTAGCCTACCAAATTTAGTATTTAATCCATATATAGCGTCAATGCACCAAAAAATTATAGCGCCCATATTCTGGGAAAGCGCTATTGACGCTCACCGCCACTGTTGTTAAGCCGGAACATCGTCTTTTAGCGGAGTATTTATGGCCGATCTCATACCGTTCGATCAGCGCGAAGGTGTCATCTGGATGGATGGCAAGGTGGTCCCCTGGAAAGAGGCCAAAATTCACGTGCTGAACCATGGCCTGCATTATGCAAGCTCGGTGTTTGAGGGCGTGCGCGCCTACAATGGCAAAGTGTTCAAGATGAAGGAACATTACGAGCGCTTCCTGCGTTCTGCCGAACTGCTCGACTTCAAAATCCCCTATACGGTCGATACCCTCTCCCGCGCCACTATCGACGTGATGGACCAGATGAAGCTGAAGGATTGCTACATCCGCCCCGTTGCCTGGCGAGGCAGCGAGATGATGGCCATTTCCGCCCAGAAAACCACCACCCATGTTGCCATCGCCTGCTGGCAATGGCCCAATTATCATAATGCGGATACCAGGGAAAAAGGCCTCCGCCTGCAAACGGCGCCCTGGCGTCGCCCGGCGCCGGATACGGCCCCGACCGCCAGCAAGGCGGCCGGTCTTTACATGATCTGCACCATGTCCAAACATGCCGCCGAACGCGCCGGCTACGACGATGCCCTGATGCTGGATTACCGCGGCTACCTGGCCGAGCTGACCGGCGCCAACATCTTTCTGGTGCAGAATGGCGAAATCCACACCCCCACGCCGGATTGCTTCTTAAACGGCATCACCCGCCTGACGGTCATCGATCTGGCACGCGAGAAAGGGTACAAAGTGGTGGAACGCCACATCAAGCCCGAAGAGCTCGCCAACACGCAGGAAATGTTCGTCACCGGCACCGCGGCGGAAGTCGAGCCGGTCGGCTCGGTGGACGACACCTACACCTTCACGGTGGGCCCGGTTGTGAAAGACCTGATGGCGGCCTATGAAGCGCTGGTGCGCGCCTAGCGCACCGGTTCAGGCGAAGATTATTCGCTCTTTATCTGTTGGTCGGCTTCCGCATAAAGCTGACGGTAGCGGTCTTTCAGTTCCGTTTCGGAAACATTCATGCCCTTGCGCTTGAGGTCATACCCAACCTTGGCAATCACGTCCCATTCACCGGATTGCTTCAGGCCCGCTTCCACCACGGCCAAGGCATATTCGCCCGCGTCGCCGGTGTTTAGCTGCATCTGCATGGCGGCCCATTTGCCGAACAGCTTATTGGCCCGCGCCTGAATTTTAAACATGACTTCCTGTTCATGGGCGAATTTGTTTTCGTAACCCCGTTCCCGATCTTCAAACAACGCGCTCATTGGTCTTTCCCTCTTGTTTCTGCTTGTTTCCTATCGGATGGCACCTGGCTCGGCAACGTTAATTTTCTTGCCAAACCCGGGCTTAGGTTGCAAAACTCCCCCCTTCAACTGAGAAAAACCATGCGTCTCACCAGGAAAAACGACATGTCCCGCCGCAAAATGCTCTATGAGGGTAAAGCCAAGATCCTGTTTGAAGGCCCCGATCCCGGAACCCTCATCCAGTATTTCAAGGACGACGCAACCGCCTTTAACAACAAGAAGAAAGCCACCATCAACGGCAAGGGCGTGCTGAATAACCGCATTTCCGAGCGCATCATGTCGCGCTTGAACGACATCGGCATCCCGACCCATTTCATCCGCAGCATCAACCTGCGCGAACAGCTGGTGCGCGCCGTGGAGATCATCCCGCTGGAAGTCATCGTGCGCAATTATGCCGCGGGCTCCCTTTCCCGTTTGCTGAAGATCGAGGAAGGCACCCGCCTGGCACGCCCGCTCATTGAATTCTGCTACAAGAAAGATGATCTTGGCGACCCCATGGTGACCGAAGAACACATCCTGTGCTTCGGCTGGGCCGATCCTTATGAGCTGGATGAGATGCGCATGATGGCGCTTCGCATCAATGATTTCCTGTGCGGCCTCTTCAGCGGCATCGGCATCCGCCTGATCGATTTCAAAATCGAGTTTGGCCGCCGCGTGGAGAATAATCAGCTGCAGATTCTGCTGGCCGATGAAATCAGCCCCGATTCCTGCCGCCTGTGGGACTTCGAGACTAATGAAAAAATGGACAAGGACCGCTTCCGTCACGATATGGGCGGCGTCGCCGAAGCCTATCACGAAGTCGCCCGTCGCCTGGGCGTGCTGCCAAGCGATGCCGACGGCATGGCCGAAATCGTCGCCTTGCCAGACAAACGCTAAAACCTACAGATGCCGGGCCTCTTCGGACGCCCGGCACAACAGGGCAAGCTCACTGTCTTTATAAGGCCCCGGCCATCCCCGATGATCGGGATAGACGGCCTCTACCGCGGCGATGCGGATATCCCGGTCCACCTGCTCATACCGCAACACGGCCTCTGGTCCTTTGAACTCGCGAATCATATGCATGTTTTCAGGGGAAATATTTCCGGCCTCGCCCGGCGTTTCCAGGTTGGTATAATAGGTCACGTGCGCATCACGGTACACGTCCCGAAAATCGGACAGCAGCTCCCATTCCTCCTTAAGCGCGCCCTGCAGCGCCGGTGATTTGGGAATGCCACAGGCTTCCGCCGCATGTGCCAGCCATACAACCACGCTTGGCTCCGCCCAGCTTTCATCGATAAAACGGCTGGCACGCACCGGCACATGTTCATCCGATGTCCCAATCATCCGGAAGCGCAACCCATCCAGCGAGGGCCGAATGGTCAGCCACTCGTGCAATATCGCGTCAATCTCACGCGCAGTGGTCTCATTATCCTTGCCCGCTTCATTCAATCGCACGCGCCATGAGGGTGAGGAGATGCACTCATCTCCGATAATCCGCAAGGTGATTCCAAGCACGGGCATTTCAAAGCACCGCGCCCCGTTAATAATCCCGTTGGACTGGATGGTCTTTGCCAGAACATCGTAGGCATAAGCGCCAAGCAGATCGACAGACGGATCAAATACACCAAACGGCATAATCAGCCTCACTCATAGTGACGCTGCTTTTTATCACAACAATATGGCAGATTTATGGCCTGGCAACCGGGTGTCAATGCCCGCGCCCAGGGCGGGAATGAAGCAGGCAGGCCAGCATATCATCCCTGTAATCAACCGGCACGCCGCTTTTATTCTCATAATCCCGGCGCACCGTCTCGTCATGCTTCTGCCGCAACGCGACAATCTCGCTGTCGGCGCCATAATCCTCAACCAGCTCATCCAGCTTGTAATGTGTATTATAGCGCACATGCGCCCGCTCCAGAACACCCGTAAATTCTGCCATAAGCTGACGCTCTTCTGCAGCCAGACATTCCACTGCGCCAACCACTCGGCCCGGCGCGCCATTCTGTAAAACCATCTTCAGAAAAACGGCCACCAGCGGCTCGGCCCAGCCGCCTTCCGCATAATGCAGGGCCCTGCCTTCAAAATCCCGGTTATCCATACCAGCAAGCGGCAAACGCTCCGGTCGCAATTCACGGCAAAGACGGGTGTGCATGCCGTCCCACTCCAGGGCGATCTGTTCGGCCACTCTGCACAGCGCGTCTGGGTCGCCCATGGCGGCATCAAGCCGGTCAAGCCAGCTTGGATTGCTGATATTCTGGTTTTTTAATATGCGAATAGTGATGCCATAACACGGCTTGTAGGCGCACTCCACATATTGCGCCCGCAACATGTGGCAAAACGCCGTCCAGTCATCATTTAGCCTTTCGGGAACAATCGAATACATAGAAATAGCACCTTTATCGGCCGCATGTTAGTAAAGCCTGGTTACAAAACAGAGAAGGCCTCCCCATGCCCATGCATGCCGACGATATCATCGCCCACATCACATCCGCCTTGCCCGATGCGCAGGTGGAGCTGAAGGACCTTGCCGGCGATGGCGACCACTATGCCGTCACGGTTCTCTACAAGGGATTTGAAGGCAAAACGCGCGTGCAGCAGCACCGCATGGTGATGGATGCGCTTCAGGGAAAAATGGGCGGCCAGCTGCATGCGCTGGCCATCACCACGCGCACGCCATAATATTTGAGCCGCCGCGCCGCCATGGCATAAACCATGCGCGGCGATTGCACGCCATACTACATCTTGTTATGGTAAGCATGAATGGGCGCCCCCGCATCGGAGAAACCATTGTCCGCACGCAGTTGCATCACTGGCATTTTTTGCGCGTTGCTGGCGCCATCCGCATGGGCGGCGGAGTCTGGCGCCGCCGAATCTTCCACCTATGATATGGTTTATGGTCTCATCGCCATACTCGTGGGCATAGGGCTCTCAGGCCTTGCCTATTTGTTTTTCCGCACCACCATCGAACGTGTGTTCGAACGTTTTTCCTACAGCCGCTTCGGCAGTCATTTTCCGCGTCATTACCATCGCGACAGCATCTCCGACCGCATCTACGGCTATTACATGTATAACAGCGACGACCGCATGGAGTGGCTCTCCCCCTATCTACGCGAGCTGCTCCGCATCGACGATCACGCACGCCGCCTGGTGGATATGGAGCGCGCGCTGGTGGAAGAGGATTTCCGTGTGCTGTCACGCGCGGTGGAAAAATTCTATAGCGGCGAGATCCATGAATTTTTCGGCCTCATGCGCACCACCCGCGGCAGCCGTTGGCTGGAATGCATCGGCGTGGACCGCGATGGTCGCCTAGGTCCTCCGGGCTTCACGCTCTGGTTCCGCGATGTGACGGAACAGATCGAATCCCAACAGCAGATGAAGCGGGAAAACGCGCGCCTGAAACTGGAGAATGACAGCTGGCGCAGCTGGTGGTCCACGCTGCCGGTGCCCGTGTGGGTCCGCAACAGCAACCTGGCGATCACCGAATGCAACGAAGCCTATGAAAAACTCCTGGGCCACGAGCTCGGCAATTCCCGCGACATGCAGGAGCTCAACCCCAAAACACGCGAAGTGGCCGAGCTGGCGGTGGAAAGCGGAACCGCGCAAAGCCGTGACTGCCATGTCGTTTTTGGCGGCGACCGCGTGCTTTATCGCATCACCGAAACACCACTGGAAGGCCGCGGCGGCTATCTGGGTTTCGCCATCGACATCCGCGGCCAGGAAAAGGCCGAGGATGAGCTGAAACGCCACAAATCTGCCCAAGCGCAATTTCTGGAATCCTCCGCCAGCGCCATTGCCATCTACGGCCCCAACATGCACCTACGCAGCTGGAACCGCGCCTTCGTCACCCTATGGAAGCTCGATGAATCCTGGCTGGATGCCAACCCCACCTACGGCGACTTGCTGGAACACCTCCGCACCAAACGCCGCCTGCCGGAACAGGCCAATTTCCAGGTCTTCAAAAAACAAAATCTCCAGCTCTTCACCGATCTCATCACCACGCACGAGGAATATTACTACCTGCCCGACGGCCGCGTGCTGCGCGTGCTGGTCATCCCTCACGCGCTCGGCGGCCTGATGTTCGCCTACGAGGACGTCACCGACCGCCTCGCGCTGGAGCGCAGTTACAACACGCTGATCGCCGTGCAGCGCGCCACGCTGGATCAGCTTCACGAAGGCATCGCCGTGTTTGCCGAGAATGGCCGCCTGAAACTTTACAATCCCGAATACGCAAACCTATGGGGGCTGGACGCCGCCTTCCTTGACAGCGAACCCCACATTGCCGATGTGGTGGAAAGCTGCCGCAGCCTCCTCTCCCGCAACCAGAGCAACTGGGAAGGCCTAAAAGAAAACCTCATCACCCAGTCCATCTCGCGCCAGAAACACGAAGGCCGCCTCACGCTCACCGACGGCAAGGCGCTGGAATGGCGCAACGTCCCCCTGCCCGACGGCGCCACCCTGCTCGCCTTCTACGACGTCACCGCCGGCATGCTGGTGGAGGAAAGCCTGCGCGACAAGAACAAGGCGCTGGAAGAAGCCGACCGCGTGAAGACGGAATTCCTCGCCAACATGTCTTACGAGCTTCGCTCCCCGCTCACCTCGATCATGGGTTTTTCCGAAGCGCTCGCAAAACATTATTTCGGCGAACTCAACCCCAAGCAGGAAGAATATGTCGGCGCCATCCACAGCTCGTCACGCCAGCTGATGGGCCTCATCAACAACATCCTCGATCTGGCGGGCATGGAGGCCGGTTACGTCAAGCTCGCTCCCACGCGCATTCCCGTCTCCGCGTTATTGAAAGAGGTGCAGGCCATGCACCAGCAGCGCCTGAGCGAACGCGGCATCCTGTTCGCCATTCAGTGCGAAGGCGCGCTGCCCCCGATGTTCGGCGATGAAACGCGCATCAAGCAGATCATGTACAACCTGCTTTCCAATGCCATCAAATTTTCCGACGAGAACAAATCCATCACCCTCGGTGCCGAACGGGTGCACCACAAAGAATGCGGTGACTCGATCTGCCTGTATGTGGAAGACAAGGGCGAGGGCATCCCCGATGAGGACCTGCCGCATGTCTTCACACGTTTCTGGCGCGGCGTCTCTCCCCGCGCGCGGCAGGCGGGCGCGGGCCTCGGCCTGGCGATGGTCAAACGCTTCACCGAGCTCCACGGCGGCGCGGTCAGCATCCGCTCCCAGCTCGGCAAGGGCACCGTGGTACGCTGTTATTTCCCCCTCGCCGCCGCCCCCGCGCAGCAGGAATCCAGCCAGGGCGTCCTCATCAAATGACACGCCTGCGCCTGCATACCTCCTCCATGGATGAACCGTCGCTCACCGCCTGGGCCTCGTCTTTTGCACACACGCTCCTGCCCGGCGATGTCGTGGCGCTGGAAGGCACCTTGGGTGCAGGAAAAACCGCCCTCGCCCGCGCCATCATCCGCTCGCGAATGCACGACGAAACGCTCGCCGTCGCCAGCCCCACCTTCAACCTTGTTCAGCATTATCCGCATGCCGAAGGCGACATCTACCATGCCGACCTTCACCGCCTGAAACACCCCTCCGAACTGGAAGAGCTCGGGCTGGATGCCGCGCTGGATAAAGCCATCTGCCTCATCGAATGGCCGGAAATCGCCGAGCATTGGCTGCCGGAACGCCACCTTCATCTTGCGCTTTCCATCCCACCCGCTACACCCTTGCAGCGCCGCATCACCCTGACCTGCGATGCCGCCGACGCCCCACGCATGAAGGAACTCCCATGGTCGCACTGAGCATCGAAAGCGAAACCCGCCAAAGCCTGCGCGAGGCCTTTATCGAGGCCAGCGGCCATGCCGCAGCTGCCATCGCCGCCATTCCAGGCGATGCGTCCTTTCGTCATTATTACCGCCTGAACCATGGCGGGCAGAGCTATATCCTGATGGACGCCCCGCCGCCGAAAGAGGATGTGCGCCCCTTCGTCAATGTCGGCACCATTCTGGTGAAAGGCGGTTTCTCCGCGCCGCACATCCTGGCATCGGATATCGAAAACGGTTTCCTTCTCCTCGAGGATCTCGGCGATGCGCTCTTTGCCCGCCTCCTGGCGGCAGGCAAAGCCGAGGAGCAACCACTCTATGAAACCGCGAGTGACCTGCTGGTAGAACTCAGCGGCCAGCAGACGAAGAATCCCGGCGTGCCGGATTACGATCACGCACTGCTGCTGCGCGAGGTGATGCTGTTTGCCGAATGGTTCCTCCCCGCCACCTACGGCAAGGAAAAATCGGTCCAACTGGCTGGAAGTTTTTCCGCGCTCTGGCCTTCCTTGTTTGATCAGCTTCTGGATGTCCCGCACACACTGGTACTGCGCGACTACCATGCAGAAAACCTTCTCTGGCTGCCGGAGCGAACCTCCAACGCCCGCGTCGGCCTGCTGGATTTTCAGGACGCCACCTTCGGGCCCATCACATACGATCTTGTCTCCCTTCTGGAAGACGCGCGGCGCGACGTGAGCCCCGCCACCCAACGGGCGATCAAGGCGCGTTTCTTTTCGGCATTCCATCATCCCGGTGAGAAACTGGAAACCAGCTACGCCCTGGCCGGCCTTCAGCGTAACCTGAAGATCGTCGGCATTTTCACGCGCCTCTGGCTTCGCGACGGCAAACGCAATTACCTCTCGCTTTTGCCGCGCGTCTGGGGCCATATTGCGGATAATCTTCGCCATCCGGCCTGCGCCCCGGTTGCAGCCTGGATGGATGCCAATCTTCCCGGCGAGCTGCGCGCCATTCCACCCGTTTGAAAGATCCATCCTTGGCCATTCCCATCCCCACCACCGCCATGGTCTTCGCCGCAGGGCTCGGCACGCGCATGCGCTCACACCGCGACGATATCCCCAAACCCCTGGTGCCCGTCGCCGGGCGTCCCATCATCGACCACGTGCTGGACCGGCTGGTGGCCGGCGGTGTAAAAACGGCCGTGGTCAATGTCAGCTGGATGGGCGACCTCATCAAATCCCACCTCGCCAAACGCACCGACATCGTCATCCGCATTTCCGAAGAAGACGCCCCGCTGGAAACCGGCGGCGGCATCGTCAAGGCGCTTCCCCTGCTTGGCGATGGGCATATCTATGTTATCAACAGCGACATCATCTGGATCGACGGCGCCACGCCCGCCCTGCAACGACTGGCGGAACATTTTGATCCCACAGCAATGGACGCGCTCTTGCTGGCCTGCCCCACCAGCAAGGCCACGGGATATACCGGTAAGGGCGACCTCGTGCTGGACCAGAGCGGCGCCGTACGCCTGCGCCAGCCTCAGGAAATCGCCCCCTACGTATTTGGCGGCGTGCAATTGCTGAACCTGGAGCTGTTCAAGCCTTACCGAGACCAGACACCTACCCCCGTCTTTTCGCTGAACCGTTTTTTCACCACCGACGAGAAAACCGGCTGGATGCACCGTATTCACGCCCTGGCGCATGATAGCATCTGGATGCATATCGGCGACGGCGACGGCGTTAAACAGGCCGAGGAATTTTTAGGGCAGTAACGCAAGCGGAACGGAACTTTCCATTGACCTTCCAAGGCGCTGTATTAAAAGCGAATCATCGGAGGGCCCCTATGGACATCATTTTTGCCACCATTGAGCATTACGACGGCCTCGGCCGCGAACTGGAAGCCATGTTCGCCGCCCTCGCCCGTCAGGACATTGCCGCGCGCGCGGAAAGCCTCTGGGATATCGAGAAACTTCCGCCCTGCCCCGTGGTGCTTCAGGCCACCGGCGGCTACCACCTGGAATTGCCGCGTTACCTCGCCACGCTCGAAAAACTGCAGCGCCTGGGCTTTACCCTCATCAACCCCTGCGAGACGGTTCGCTGGAATTCCGACAAACATTACCTCAAAGAGCTCGAAACCAAAGGCCACGCGGTCATCCCCACCGTCTGGCTGGAATGGCAGATGCCCGTGCAGTGGGACATGCTCTGGAATGAAATCGGCTCCGACCGCATGGTTATCAAACCGACCATCTCCGCTGGCGCACATGAAACGCAAAGCGTCTCCAAAGGCGATGAAAACCATTACCGCAGCTGGCTCATCACCCAGCTGGAAACCCATGCCATGATGGCCCAGCCTTTCGCACCGGAAATCGAAGAAGAAGGCGAATGGTCTTTTCTCTTCTTCAATAACGAACTGAGCCACACGGTTCTGAAAACCGCTAAGCAAAGCGACTATCGCGTGCAGCATGTGCATGGCGGCCGCTATCAGCACATCATGGAACCCCCGGCGCAATTATTGGCAGATGCCACACGCATCCTCGCCGATCTTCCGGCAAACCATTATGCGCGCATCGACGGCATCCAGCGCAACGGCCGCCTGCTGCTGATGGAAGTGGAGCTGATTGAGCCCTATCTCTACTTGCTGCCGTATCAGCAGAATGTCGAGCGCGCGGCAGCCGCCATCGCCATGGCTGCACGCCAGCATCTTTCCTTAGCCGCGTAATGACCGCTCCTGTCGTCATTCTCGTCCGACCGCAAATGGGCGAGAATATCGGTGCCGCCGCCCGCGCCATGCGCAATTTCGGCATGAAGGAACTCGTCATCGTCGCCCCGCGCGACGGCTGGCCGAATGAAAAAGCCTACGAGATGGCCCGCAACGCCGAAATCGTTCTGGATGAGGCGCGCATTGTGCCAACACTGGCCGAAGCCCTGGCCGATTGCAACATGGTGATTGCCTGCACGGGCCGTGAACACGCGCAATTGAAACCTGTGGCCGACGCACGGGAAACCTTGCAGACCATTAGCCCGCTGGCGCTGGCGGGAAACCGCATCGGCATCCTCTTCGGCCCCGAGCGAACAGGGCTTGAGGGCAAGGATCTCGATCTGGCCGACCGCCTTCTCACCATTCCCACCTCTCCTGAGCATCCCTCGCTGAATCTGGCGCAGGCCGTCGCATTGGTGCTGTATGAATGGCGCGTCAGCGTCGCCTCACTGCCCATGCCCAAACACGGGTTCGAGACTCACATCCCAGCGGGCAAGGAAGCCATGGGCAATCTTCTCTCCCGCCTGGATGAAGCGCTGGAACAACATGGCTTCTTCCGCGAGGCCAACCTGAAGCCCACCATGATCCGAAACATCCATGCCCAGCTGATGCGCGGCCAATGGTCAGACCAGGAGGTACGCACCTTCCACGGCATCATCTCTGCCCTCACCACGCCGGTGGAAACCATTCAGTCCATTCCGCGCAAACGGAAGTAATCACTCAACCGATTTGACCGACTGCCGCGCGATATAGGCTTCCAGGTCGGACGTCTCCAGTTGCTTCTCCGGCGAGAGCAAGGGCCCCTTCACGTCGAAATGAATGGCGGGCGGCGGATCGTCCCGCGTGGTCTGCGGGGTAAAGGTGAAACGGATATTGGTCAGCATGCGCGGCAGATCGGTTTTCCCCTGCAAACTGCCACCGATTGCATCGGTGCTCAGGTTCACCACCACGAACTCCGCAATCCCTTGTTGTACGGCCATGTTGCCATCCAGCCGCCGGATGGAGGAACTGCCATCCTCCAGTGCCAGACGTGCCAGATTGCTTACGTCAATGGCGCTGCGCGTCACCAGCACGCGCCGGCCGATGGCATCCAGGTCGAACCCGTCGATGCGCAGATTTTCAACCGCAAAGCGGATGTTGGAGGTCAAGCCCGCCACCCAGGAAGCCGGGCTGATGCCCTGCGTGCGCACATTGCCCTGCATGCTAAGGGCGCCGTCCACATGCACCGTGTTCAGCTTCAGTTTCAACAGGTCCACCACTCGAATGCCAAGAGTCTGAAAACTGGCGGAAAGCGAGGGCAGACTTCCCCCGGCTAATTGCCCCTTCACGGCCACTTTTCCACCGAGCATATCGGCCTGCGCCGCCTCTACCGTCAACACGCGGTTGGCGATGCTGCCTTTCATACGCAGATTATCAATGGCGCCCAGATGCCGCACATTGAACCGGCTCATGAACAGGTCCAGGTTCCCTTCCAGCACGCTAAGCCAGCTGGTGTCGATGGTCGATTCGCTCCAGCTCGCCTCATCCACAGGCGGCGTCTCGTCTTCGGCCTCTTCCCTGGGCTTGCCGGCAACCAGCGTTTGCACCTGCCTTGCATCCAGCGGCCCATCCGCTTTCAGCGTCAGGTCCAGCTTCGGCCGTATGGCTTGCGCTGTGAGGGTGAATTTTCCCTGAACCGGGCTGCCGCCGGGATTGGTGCGAAAGAGCGATACATCCAATGCGCCCGGCATCATCGTGAAGCGCGCCTGACTGTCGCCCCAGGCAATACCGCGCCAGGTAAGCTCGCCGATGCGGCACTGCATGGCCATGTCGGAGGCAATGGCTTTCAGCCAGGCGGGCATGGGCCCACCCGCCGCCACATCATCGGCGCCTATGCCTGACCAATCTTCAGGCGGCAGATACTCATCCAGGTTCACATGGTCCGCCACCCAGCTGGCTTCCAGCTTCAGCCGCTCTGTTTCCGTCTCGGGCAAATGGAAAATGAACGCGCCGCGATATTGGCTTTTATCGAGCGTTCCCTCAATCTCCGTCAGCCTCACCTGCCCCGGCTCAATGGCGATATTGGCTTTCATGCTGTAGCTCCCGAGCATCGCCTCGGGCACAGCGTCCAGCTTCTCTCCCAGCCATGCCGCCACCTGGCGGAAAGACTGGCTGTTCACATCCACCGCCCCGTTCAGCTGCCAGGCATCCTGCGTCGGCTTCAACACGCCGGAGAAGGTCAGACGCCCATCCCCCGGCAACCCCGCCTGCACTTGGTTAAGCGTGAACACCGCATCCGCCAGCTCTCCCTGGGCACTCAATCCCGGCAGGCTCTGACCGTTTAACGAGAGCGTGGCGACTTCCATCTCCACATTCAGCCGCACATTATTAGGCAGCATGCTGTGGGTGCCGCTGTAATATTCCGCCGTCTCCGCATCAGAAATCTTGGTTTTGGCGCCTTGTTGAAGCGCTCGCATAATCAACGCAATGCCCGATGTTTTGGGCTGGTTGAACAAGGGCGCCCAGCCGTCCAGCGTCAAATGCTCAAAATGCGCCTGCATGGTGCCGCTTTGGGGAATATCGCCATTCTCAAGAGCAGCCCCCTCGGGCTGGAGTTCCAGGTTCAGGCTGCCCTTATCATTGCCCGATGCCCATTGCCACTCCTCCAGCTTCATGTGTCCGCCATGAATCGTGTAATGCCCCTTCAGGCTCATATCTGCCTGCGGCAGCGCCTCCATCCCCCTATGCGCCCAGAACCGGCTCGCCCCTTTTAACGAAGTCCAGATTCCCTTGCTCTGAATGTCACCCTCGCCTTCCCATCCCCAGCCTTTGTCATCCACCTGCGCCTGGCCTTTGAATGCCACCTGCGTGCCGCTGCTGGTGAAGGTAAGGCTGTAAGGCGCAGGCTCCACGCCGAACCAGCGCTCAAATTGCCCATTCACCTGCCATGCCACGCCATTGGCTGACCAGCCTCCGGTAATGTAATTTTTAGACGCCGTTCCTCCTGGCACCTCGGGGCGAAGCGTCAAATCCAGGCTGCTGGGCGTTGGTTTTTCTTCGCCCTGCTGTTCCAACGCGGGCAGGCGCACACTCTTGAAGGTAATGGTGGCCGGTGGTGGTGGGGGGGCTTTATCCGTCCTGGTCAGCACCGCGCTGCCATGCTCGAAAATAATCTCGGACGGCTCCGCATCGCCGAACAAGGCCCCCCAGGAAAACACCAGCGTCATGTCCGTGCCGGAGAGGTTAAGCCCCCCGGCCTGAATCGTGACATCCTTCATGGTAGCGCCGGGAGGGAAAAAATGGCTGACCGTCTTACCGCCCGCCTTGATCGAAAATCCGCTATTTTCTTTGGTTGCATTGGCAATGGCAGTTTTGGCCGCGCCGGAAAAATCCACCATCATCGCCAGCAGCCCCACGCCCCCCCCAAGCAGCGCGAACGCAATAGCCGCCCCTTTCGCCCATCGGGGAACAGGCGGCCTGCGCGGCGCTGAGAAGGTTAGGGGCATGGTTACTGGATGCTGAAATTAATGGCGCAGCCGCGCGTATTGGTAACCGTGATGGCATAAGCGGAAGGCGGCGTATTGCCTGTAACGCAATTCGTATTGGCTTTGTCGGAAGCCTGCACCTTGCCTGTACCCGGAAAGCCATCATCAATTTTTTCATCAATCACCTGCGCATCGGCGGCCAGAATCACGGGGGCAGTGGTAAACTGCGCCGAGCCGCCCAGAAACACCACGTTTCGAACCACACAGGTTGTCTCCCAGCACGCGCTGGCTACATCCGCCGTATTCCCAAGCATCATACCCGAGCCGTCAAATTTCCCGCGAATCACCTCCGTGGCAATATTCACCGGGTTGGTGCCCGTTCCGGTAAAGCGCTGGCTGGTCATCCCCGCATCCGAGAGTTGCTGCAACGCGCGAAACCGCTCTGCCACATCGACGCGTCCGTCTCCATCGCCGTTACAGTTGGCGGGTGTGGCATCGCAACTCGGCCAGATCTGGTCTGCGTTGGTCAGGTCTCCGGGCAGCCCCTGATACATGGACTCAAATGTCGTCGTCGCCGTCTTAAGGTCCTCAAGCCCGCTGATGGTGCCGCGAATGGTGGCGGAGTTCAGCAGATTCACCCCCATCAGCACCCCGCCGATCAACAACCCCACAATCACCAGTACCATGGAAAGCTCCACCAGGGTAAAGCCTTGCTGGAAAATAGATTTTGCCTGCTTGGGTGCCATGATGCATGCGCTCCTGTTGTTTCGCGGTGCCGAGAGAACGACCTACTAAAGATGGTTCTCATTCCTCCTTAGCACACAAGTTGTTGTGATGGAATGATTTGCTGGCATCCGACTTCGTCCTTCTTCCATGTGACGATTCCCACATCCCGGCATCCATGCTAGAAGCCGCGCATGACCGATCACGCACCAAGGCGCACCATTGTGGCACTGGCCACCTCTCCCGGCCGGGCGGGCGTGGCGGTAATCCGCATTTCCGGCCCCGAGGCCGGCGCCGCTCTTCGCGCCATCAGCGGCCACCCCATGCCGGAACCGCGCAAGGCCGCTCTTCACCACTGGCGTCACCCTGCAAGTAAGGTTTGGCTGGATACCGGCCTCTCGCTCTGGTTTCCCTCCCCCCATTCCTTTACGGGCGAGGATGTGGCCGAACTTCACGCCCATGGCAGCCCAGCCACGACCAAAGCCTTGCTGGAAGCCCTGCTTTCTCTGCCCGGCATCCGCCTGGCCGAACCGGGAGAATTCTCCCGCCGCGCATTTTTGCATGGCAAGATGGACCTGATGGAAGCCGAAGCCCTGGCCGACCTGCTGAACGCCCAGACCGAATCGCAGCGGCTGCAGGCCCTCCGCGCCATGAACGGCGAAACCAGCCGGACACTTGAAGAATGGCGTGAATCCATCGGCGATTGCCTGGCCCTGCTGGAAGCCTATATCGATTTTCCGGACGAGGATATTCCCGAAAACGTCCAGGAAGAAGTCGCCGCCACCCTGTCTGCCATTGCCAACAGCATAGCATCGGAACTCGACTCTCCGCCAATTGGAGAACGCATCCGCTCCGGCGTGGTGATTGCCATTATTGGCGCGCCGAATGTTGGTAAATCATCCCTGATGAACCGGCTGGCGCAACGGGAAGTAGCCATTGTTTCCAACATCGCGGGTACCACGCGCGACACGCTGGAGCTGGAGTTGGACATCGGCGGCTCCCTTGTTACCATCATCGATACGGCGGGCCTGCGCGACAGCCAGGACCCTATTGAGCAGGAGGGGGTTCGTCGCGCCCGCGCGAAGGCGGAATGCGCGGATGCTATCCTGCTGATGCGCGACCATAGCCTTCCCTATCCTGCCCTGCCCCCGCGCCCCATCCCGATTATCCATCTTCGCAACAAATCCGAATTACACGGGCCGGAAACGACAGCCCCCCAGGAAATAGCCCTGTCACTAAAAGAAAAAACAGGCTTAGAGGAACTGCACCGCGCCTTGACCAATCTTGTGCGGGAGCTGACCGCAACCGCGCACCCTCCCCTGATCACCCAGCTGCGCCACCGCCGGACGCTGGAAGACATGCGCGAGCACCTTCAACACGCCCTGGATAAGAACAAGCCGCTTGAGTTACGCTGCGAGGATATTCGCCTCGCATCCGAAGCGATTGGCGCTCTGACTGGCCGTATCTCCGTCGACGAAACGCTCGGAAAAATCTTCGGGCGCTTTTGCATTGGCAAATAAATTACTGACGGACAAAGAGCTCCCCTGCTCGCGCCGCCATTTCTCCCTCCAGCACCACGCGGATGACGGGCTGGTTTTGCCGATGTGACGATGCAATCAAATGGTCGGGCATGCTTTTCCCCTGTTTTCACTCAGTAAAACAGCCTCTGGCGTTTTCAGTTTTATGACCTTCGATTCCGCTTGGCTTTTCATGGTCTTGCGCCAATCATCCACTTTCGCTATGTAAAGCACCCGCCGCAATGGACGGCAATGTTTCGCAAGCGGGCTATATGGCGCAATCATACGATGTCATCGTGATCGGTGGAGGGCATGCAGGCAGCGAGGCCGCAGCGGCGGCCGCACGCCTTGGTGCCCATACGGTTCTCGTTACCCAGAAGGCCGCAACCGTTGGCGAAATGTCCTGCAACCCGGCCATTGGGGGTATCGGTAAAGGCCATATTGTGCGTGAGGTGGACGCACTTGGCGGCATCATGGGGCTGGCCATCGATCAGGCGGGCATTCATTATAAAATGCTCAATGAATCCAAAGGCGCGGCGGTTCGCGGCCCTCGCGCCCAGGCCGACCGCGCACTTTACAAACAAGCGATCCAACGTCTTCTCGCCGGCTTTCCTACCCTGTCTATTGTGGAAGGCAGCGCCGAGGATATCCTCACCGATGGCAACCGCGCCATCGGCATCCGCCTGGCTTCGGGTGAAGAACTGCTCGCCTCCTCCATTGTCATCACCACCGGCACCTTCCTTCGCGGCCTTACCCATATGGGTGAGGTTCAGCTTCCGGCTGGCCGAGTGGACGAAGCTCCGTCCGTAGGTCTCGCTCTCTCGCTGGAAAAACTCAAGCTCAACCTCGGCCGCTTGAAAACCGGAACCCCGCCCCGCCTGGACGGACGAACCATCGACTGGTCCAAAACCGAGGAACAGCCCGGCGACGAAACACCTCGCCCCTTTTCCTATATGGTGGACCGCATCACCGTTCCGCAATTATCCTGCTATATCACTCACACCTCCGCCACGACCCATCAGGTCATCCGCGACAACATTCACCGCAGCCCTATGTATTCCGGCCAGATCGGCAGCCGTGGCCCGCGCTATTGTCCCTCCATTGAGGACAAGATCGTCCGCTTCGCCGACAAAGAACGTCACCAGATTTTCCTTGAACCGGAAGGCCTGAACGACCACACCGTCTATCCTAACGGCATCTCCACCTCCCTTCCGCTGGAAGTTCAGGAAGCCATTGTCCGCTCCATACCCGGCCTGGAGGAAGCCGCCATTCTGCGCCCCGGCTATGCGGTGGAATATGATTTCGTGGATCCACGTGAATTGAACCCGACCCTGGAAGTCAAAAAGCTACCCGGCCTTTTTCTTGCCGGTCAGATCAACGGCACCACCGGGTATGAAGAAGCCGCTGGTCAGGGACTGGTGGCCGGGTTTAATGCCGCCCTTAAATCCCAAAGTCGCCCTCCTTTTATATTGGATCGTTCCGAAGCCTATATTGGTGTCATGATTGACGATCTGATCAATCAAGGAGCAACGGAGCCCTACCGTATGTTTACTTCCCGCTCGGAATACCGGCTCACCATGCGCGCCGACAATGCCGACATGCGCCTTACCCCCAAAGCCATAGCCATTGGCGCGGTCTGCCAGGAGCGTGAAAAATGCTTTAACCGGAAATCGGAGGGAATCGTCCAGCTCCGTCAAAACCTCATGTCGCATCAGGCATCGCCCCACGAACTTCTGACCCATGGTATAACCATGAAGCAAGATGGCATTCGCCGAAATGGATTGCAGCTTTTAGCTTCCCATCTTTTTGATTTGGACAAACTGCGGAGCATTTGGCCGGATATCGCCACATACTCTCAGGATGTAGAGGAACAAATCCAGATCGAAGCAACATATAGTGGTTACCTCCAGCGTCAGCAAATTTCCATCGATGAATTCAAAAAGGACGAATCGCTTAGCATTCCATCTTGGTTACGGTATGAAGAGATTGGTTCGCTCTCTAAAGAAATGATTGAGAAACTTTCCACCCATAGCCCTGTTACCATCGGTCATGCGATGCGCATTCCCGGCATGACTCCCGCAGCGGTAACCGCTATTTTGGCCGCGATTAAAAAGCCCAGCTCAAAAGCGGCATAATGAAACTGGCAACCGATACACAAGCAAAGCTGCGTCGTCACCTCGACCTTGTTTTGGAGTGGCAGCGCGCCATCAATCTCATAGGACCATCAACCATCGGCAATGCTTGGCATCGCCATACTGAAGATTCCTTATCATTATTACCATTTATACCCCCCGAGACGAAATGCATAATGGATGTAGGAAGCGGCGCCGGTTTTCCTGGTATGTGCATTGCCATATGTCGCCCCGACATTCAGATTCACTTGGTGGAGAAAGATGGGAAGAAAGCAGAATTTCTCAGATACGTTTCACGTGAAACAAACACTCCTGTGACCATTCATCAAACCCGCTTGGAACAAATCGAAGGCCCAAAACCTGACATCGTCACCGCTCGTGCTTTTGCCACCTGTGAAGCCATACTAGACCTCACACAAAAATTTCACCGCCCATCCCTTTCCTACCTCTTGTTAAAAGGACCGGACGTAAAAAAAGAACTAGATATAGTGAAAAACAACTGGCATTTCCCCTATCACTATACTACAACCATTCATGTTCCACGTGAAACGCCCTCGGCTCTGGAGGGCGGATGCATCGTCAACCTGACCTTACAGGATTCCGGCCCATGCCCGACAAAATGACCTATGCAGCCCCGTATATTATTGCCATCGCCAACCAAAAAGGCGGCGTGGGAAAAACGACGACAGCCGTCAATCTTGCCACGGCCATGGCCGCAACAGGCAAAAAGACCCTTTTAATTGACCTTGACCCTCAAGGTAATGCCAGCACGGGCCTTGGCATTCAGAATCGCGTCATTACCAGTTACGATATATTGGTGGGCCGCGCCAATGCCATCCAGGCCGTACAGCCAACCAAAGTGCCCCATTTGTTTCTGATCCCCGCCACAGTGGACTTATCCGGTGCGGAAATCGAGCTCACTCAAATGGATCAGATGCATTATGTCCTGAAACAGGCCTTGCAGCCGATTTTAGGTCAGTATGATTATGTGTTTATCGATTGCCCTCCGTCACTAGGCCTCCTAACCTTAAACGCATTATGTGTGGCAACCCGCGTCATGGTGCCCCTGCAATGCGAATTTTTCGCACTGGAGGGCCTCAGCCATCTTCTGAAAACCGTTCGTCGCGTTCGTCAGAAACTGAACCCTGAATTGGACATCCAGGGCATCGTTTTGACCATGGTGGATCGTCGCAACAAACTTAGCCGTCAGGTGGAAGATGATGTTCGCGCCTTTATGGGTGAACAGGTCTATGAAACCGTGATTCCACGAAACATCCGCATTTCCGAAGCGCCGTCGCACGGCCTTCCCGCTCTGCTGTATGATTTTCATAGCCCAGGCGCGCGCGCCTATGTCTACCTGGCGCGTGAATTAATCCGCCAGAATGACCAAGCGCTCGATCAAGCCGCTGCATAATCGATATCGAAACAATAAATCAGCCGAGGATATATGACCGACAACACCGCCCGCATTCTGCCAAAAACCATTGTTAACAAAGGCTTGGGAAAGGGCATTTCGGCCCTATTGGGCGATGATGACGACGCGCCCAGTGCAAACATTGTCGCATTCCAGCCCGCCCAAGGAGGGGAAATATCTGCTCCGCAAACACTTTCGGTATTTGATTTGCAACCGGGCAAATACCAGCCCCGCCGTCATTTTAACGATGCCGAACTGGAAGAACTGGCGAACTCTATTCGCAGCCACGGCATCATCCAACCCATTCTAGTTCGCCCATTGGATGCTGGTCGATACGAAATTGTTGCTGGAGAGCGCCGCTGGCGTGCCGCCCAACGCGCGGGATTGAACGCCGTTCCAGTTCTCATTCAGGATTGGTCCGATCAACAGGCTCTCGAAGCTGCGCTGGTCGAAAACATTCAGCGCGCAGACCTCAACCCCATGGAAGAAGCAGAAGGCCTGCAACGCCTGCTGGATGAATTCGGCTACACGCAGGAAGAACTTGCGCGTGTGGTTGGCAAAAGCCGCAGCCATGTCACCAACATGCTTCGCCTGCTCCAGCTCCCGACTTCTGTTCGGGAAATGGTGGAGTCCGGCAAATTATCCATGGGTCACGCCCGTGCACTCCTCACCGCCACCAATCCTCAGGTCCTGGCCGATGAAGTGGTGGCGCGCGGCCTTAGCGTGCGCCAGACCGAACGTCTGAGCAGCCAGAAATCGCTGGATCTTCAAGCACCTGCGGCACACACTGGCCAGCCAAAACAACCCCGGGCCATGCAATATGGGGGCGCCCCGCAGGAAAAAAACCCTGATATTCTTGCCCTGGAAGAAACCCTCTCCAGCAACATTGGCCTGAAGGTGGAAATCTTCGATCGTGGCCAGCAGGTTGAAGTCGTTATCCGTTATGAATCCCTTATGCAGCTGGATGACGTCCTGCGCCGCTTGGGTGGCGTCAACTAAGCAACCATGCGGAGCATTTCACGGCTCTGGCATCCGTCCGACAATAAGCGGCTCGGTATCAAGACTGTTTTGAGGCTTTTGCCACAAGGCTCGGCATGGATTTTTCGTGAATATGACATGCGCAACCGCAATGCCTGCGCCGGGCGCTTTGCCTTAACCGCGCGGAGCAAGCGCCTGACAACGCTGATTGCGGCGTCCCCAAAGCTCGCCTGGCGCCTGCGCGCGCGCAGGCTTGCTGCGGGGACACATTCTCCGGCCTGGTTTCTTAATCACGCCCCTGCCCTGCATCGGCGCTTCCTGCTAAAAAGCGCGGCCTGCCACACGATACGGCAAGGGCTGCGCGCCGCCAGATATGGCGCCAATCTACTGCTTATATCGCCAATCTATTCAACCGCATCGCACCCGAAACAGCGGCCACTTGGCTTATTGCGTGCTAGAATCATCATGCGGGAAATAAGAAAGAAGCATCAAGTCCGGTTTATTGCACTGGGCGGGATGGACGCATCACGATTTCGCGCCGTCCAACATAGCGGCCTGGATGGCATAGCCGCCATCCAATGGCTGAGTCGCGTGAACAAAACAAAACTCAACGCGCTGGAACGAAATACGTATCGCCGCGGCGCCAGCCAACGCTAATCCTTGGTATTGCTCGTCGGCAAGGTGACGAAATGCGTGTCGCCCTGACGGTAAATCCGCACCAGCACATGCTTACGCCCTTCCTTGGTGGCCTTATCCATTACTTTTTTCAGATCATCTGGCTGATTCAGCGGGGTCTCGTTGGCACGCGTCAGCACATCCTCCTGACGAATTCCCTGATCCCACGCGGCGGAGCTCTTGTCCACATCCACCACCATCACGCCGTTTACATCCACAGGCAGGTCCAAATCCTTCCGCAAAGCGGAATTGATAGCCTGCAGCTTCATGCCCATCACCTTGACGCCTGGCGCGGGTGTTTTGTCCGGTTCCGGTTGCGGCTTTTCATTCACCTTGGCCGCATCATTGTCCTTGGCTTCTTCAACCGTCGCCTTAAGGGACATTTCCTTGCCCTGACGCCACACGGTCAGCGGCACTTCACGCCCGATCGCCGTTTGCGCCACCATTTTGGGGAAGCTGCGCATATCCGTCACCGGTTGGTTATCAAAACGCGTAATCACATCTCCGGCAACGAGCCCGGCTTTGGTGGCCGGGCTGTTGGGGGTCACATCCACCACCAGCGCACCCTTGGATTCCCCAAGGTTGATGCTTTCCGCAATTTCCTTGGAAACCGCCTGTATCTTCACGCCAAGCCAGCCCCAGCGCATTTTGCCGAAGCGTTTCAGCTGCTCCACCACCGGCGCGGCCATGGAGGCGGGCGTGGCGAATCCAATCCCCACATTGCCGCCCGTGGGAGTAAAAATAGCCGTATTGATGCCAACCACTTCACCCTTGATGTTAAACATGGGGCCACCGGAATTGCCGCTGTTGATGGCCGCATCCGTCTGGATAAAATCATCAAACGGCCCGGCGTTGATGTCCCGTGCTCGGGCGGAGATAATCCCCACCGTCACGCTGCCGCCCAGCCCGAACGGGTTGCCGATGGCAATCACCCAGTCCCCTACCCTGGCGCCGTTGGAATCGCCAAATTTGACGAAGGGCAGCGCCTTGCCCGCGTCGATTTTCAGCAGGCAAAGGTCCGTTTTCATGTCGCGCCCAATGATTTTGGCACGATATTCCGCGCCGTCCTGCAGCTTAACGACGATTTCATCGGCATCCGCCACCACGTGATTATTCGTCACAATCAGGCCGGATGCATCCACAATAAACCCCGACCCCAGCGAATGCGCCCGCGGCCCGACGGCGGAATCGCCGCCATTCGGCCCCTGGGGCGTGCTGCCGTAGAATTGCTCAAAGAAATCCTGCAGCTCATCCATCTGCTGATTACCGTCCACACCGGGCATTTCCGGCCCGCGGCCTTTGGGTTTCTGGGTAGTGGAAATATTTACCACCGCCGGCATGAGCGATTGAACGATATCCGCCAGATTCTCAATGGAGCGCGCCGCCGGCGTTACCTGAATAGGAGTCGCCGCCATGGCCCGCACGAAGACCATTTGGGAACCGGAAAAAATGGCAAGCATTGCAACGAGAAGATGGCAGCGTGGCATGCGCAACATGGCTGACTCCAGCGAATGAAAAAACCCGCAATATCGCGGTGTTTTCTGCGCGAATATAGCGAAGCCCCACGCCAAGTCAAACCGGTCGGCAACTGGCGAAAAACCGCTTTTTTCTGGGCTTTTACACCGCCATGGGGTAAAAGCGCGCGCATGGAAGCGCTTCTTTTCATTGAATGGTTCCTGATCGCCGCCGCCAATCTGGCCCTGCCCTGGCGCAAATTGAGCGCCGTGGCCTATGACCGCGCCGCCCGTCCGCAATCCCTGCCCCATTACCATGGTCTTTATGCCCTCACCAAATGGCTTGGTGTCAGCCTGGCGTTATGGGCGCTGTGGTTCTTCATTTCCCCGCTCTGGCTGCATGATTATGCCCAGCACCTTGTAAATACCGTACCGGTCACCGATGCGCCCGAACGCGTGATTGCCGTTCAGCAATTGCTTCTGGTATCCGCGCATGGCACGCAATCCATGCAGGATGTCTCTCCCTGGCTGCTGCGCACCAGCGCCGCCCTGAACGCGGCCTATACCAAGGGCCTGCTATGGATGGGCACCGCGCAGATCCTGCTCGGCTCGGCGATGCTTTACCATGCGCTGACGCGCACCACCCTGAACTATCCGGCTCGCCGCAAGGTCGAGGATGTGCTGCGCTGGGCCCTGCGCCTGGCGGCGGGCGCGGCCATCCTCATCACATTGATGATACTCGGCACCGTCTTGTGGGAAGCGCTTCGCTTCTTTGAAAAAGTGCCCTTCTGGGAATTTCTTTTCGGCACGCACTGGAGCCCGCAAACCGCCATCCATGCGGGCCAGTCGGCGGGTGAGGGAAGTTTTGGCGCCATCCCGCTTTTCACCGGCACCCTGCTTATCATGCTGGTGGCCATGTGCGTGGCCGCGCCGCTGGGCCTTATGTCAGCTATCTACATGTCGGAATATGCGGACAGCAGGATTCGCCGCATCGCCAAACCCGTGCTGGAAATTCTCGCGGGCATTCCCACCGTGGTTTACGGATATTTCGCCGCCATCGCGCTGGCGCCTGCCTTGCGTAACGTCGGCGCGTCGCTCGGTCTGGATGTCTCGTCGGAATCCGCCCTCGCCGCTGGCCTGGTCATGGGCATCATGATCATCCCCTTTGTCTCCTCCCTGTCGGACGACGTCATGCACGCCATCCCCCATGCCCTGCGCGATGGCGCCCTGGCCCTTGGCTCCACCC
>WGMV01000021.1 GCA_016124905.1 bacterium | reverse complement strand
GACGCTGGCGCTGGATGCGTTGCAGGAACGCGCGCGCGACCCGGAACAGAAGAGTTACCTGCTGAAGCTGCTGGCTGTGGCTGGCTTTTCCACCGGTAACGTGCTGATGGGCATGACCGACAAATCCCAGGAAAAGGTCACAGGACTGGACGCAGCCGCCGCCGATAAGGTGCTGGAGAACTCCGCCCGCGTGGTGGCCGCCCAGCCGAAGGACAAGCATGATTCGCTGATCGAGCAGGTTGCGGGTTTCCTTTCCGTCAAGCCGAGCATGTCGTTGGATGCAACCACCATCAGCACCAAGCTGCATGATCTGGTGAATATCCAGCTGGCGGCGAACACGAATGGCTTGGCGAACCAAGCCGGTCTGGCTTAGTTGGCTCGCTTCGCTCGCTTTACGCGCCCATGAGGGCGCGGGGCCTCCTATTGATTTACCATGCTCCGCATGGATGGGCCAGTCGCGCTAAAGCGCTCCATAATAGGAATTGTGCATCCCCTGATTGCTCACTATGAATGAACGGTTGCTGTTTACCGTCATGGATAGGGATTGCTCATGGTGTCGAATATTGCCGGTCGGATTTCGCGTTATTTCGAGCTGGAGACCTATGGCACCACCATCACCACGGAAGTTCTGGCGGGCATCGCCACCTATCTCAGCCTTGTCTATATCTTCCTCGTCAATCCGGCCATTTTGAGCCAGGCGGGGATTGACGCGAAAGCGGCGCTGTTTGCCACGGCGGCATCGGCCGCGCTGGCCACGCTGGCCATGGGGCTTTGGGCCCGCCTGCCCTTTGCCGTGGCGCCGGGCATGACCATGAACAGCTATTTCACCTTCATTGTGTGCCAAAAGCTTGGGCTCACCTGGCAGCAGGGGCTGGCGACCGTATTTGTCTCCGGCATTATCTGTGTGATTTTAACGGCATTGCCGATTCGCCAGGCAATTGTGGATTCCATTCCGCGCGGGTTGAAAAAGGCCATCACGGTGACGATTGGGGTATTTATGGCCACCATCGGGTTGTTCATTGCCAAGGTGCTGGTGTTCACGCCCACGGGGCTTATTGATATCGACGCCATGGGGATTGGCAATTTCACCAGCCCGCTGGCCATGGTGCTTGCGCTTGGGCTGGTGGTTTCCGCCGTGCTGGGGATGAAGCGGCTGCGCTTTCCCGCCGGGATGATCGTGGCCATCATTCTGGCCGCCATTTTGTATCACCGCATCATGCCGCCGAGCGATGCGCCTCTCCCCTCCAGCAGCGAGGGCAGCGTGCTGGCCACCTTCATGCAGATGGATTTCTCGGTCTTTTTCCACAGTGAGTTCTGGGTGCCGGTGATCGTGTTTTTCGTGCTGAACTTCTTTGAAGGCATCGGCCAGTTCATCGGCCTGACGAGCAACACCAGCATTCAGGACAAAAACGGCAATGTGCGCAACATGAAACAGGGCCTGTGGGTGGACGGGCTCGGCACGGTGGGCGGGGCGATGCTCGGCACCTCCAGCCTCATCATTTTCGTGGAAAGCGCTGTCGGCATCAAGGCGGGCGGACGCACGGGGCTGACCTCCGTTGTCTGCGCGATTCTGATGGCGCTCGGCGTGTGGGGCAGTTTCTATTTCGCTCCTCTGCTGACACTGGTGCCGTCGCAGGCCGCGGCGGGCGTGCTGGTGTATGTTGGGTATCTCATTCTTTCCAGCGCCTTGGGCTCCCGCGAGGATGGCGGCTTCAGCCGTTTCGACATCGCCGTGACGCTGGCGATGGGCGCCATCTCCCTGCTGACCTTCAGCCTGGATAAATCACTGGCATTCGGGCTGTGGGCCTATTTCGGCCTGAGCCTGATGCCCGGGCGAGGGCAGAAACCGTCCCTGTGGCTGGCAGGAATTGCCGCCCTGCTGACGCTGGCGATCGTCTGCAGCCAGTAGCTTACGGATAGGACTGGTATTCGGTCGCCGATGCTTTTTTACGCCATTGCTGGATTTTGTTTTTCACCTCGCCGCGTTCCGTGGCGCTGATCTGGCCGTCATTGTCCAGATCCAGCTTGTGAAAGCGCGCTTCGGCATTGGCCATGTATTCCGCGCGGGAAATATTGCCGTCGTGGTTGGTATCCATCTCGGCAAGTTTTTCCTGAAGCTTCTCTTTGATGGCAGTGCGGCGCTCAACGCCAGGTGACTGGGCGAAAGCCTCGGCCGTTGTGGCCAGCGTCAGCATGGCGGCTATTATTTTCCAGTGCGTTTTCATTGTGCTTCTCCGTGTTGTGATGCTAGAGTAGCCTAATTCCCGGCATATCAACATTCACTAAGGAATTACGTTTCGTAATCCTTCGCCGCATGGAATTTTTAGCGCCGCTTCCTTTTTTATGGGCGCACTGATGAAAGGTTCCGCCGCCCATGTTTCACCCGTTGCGAAACACATTGTCCCCTGACCTTGACGCTCCCCTGCCGCTTGAGCACCCAGGCAACTGGCTGCTGATGCTGGATGTGGACGGCACGCTGCTGGATATTGCCCCGCGGCCGGATGCAGTGAGCGTGCCCCTGGCACTAAAGGATTCGCTGCTGCGGCTGCATGAGACGCTGAACAGCGCATTGGTGCTGATGAGCGGGCGCAGCGTGGCAGAGCTGGATGCGCTGTTCTCCCCATTGCAACTGAATGCCATCGGGCTGCATGGCGGGGAAGTGCGATTTGCCGGTAAGCGCCTGCAACGCGCAGGTACAGCCGAGCTGAAGCAACAAAAAGACAGGCTGCTGACGGATTGCCAGGTGCTGCTGAATGCGTTTCCACGCCTGCTGATCGAACATAAGCCGCTTTCAGTGGCCTTGCATTACCGCCGCTGCCCGGATGTGGCGGAAGCTCTGGGCACGAGGGCAAACGCCATCTGCGCCGGGCTGGGCGACGGCTGGCAGGTGCTGCCGGGCAAAATGGTGTTTGAGATCAAGCCCAAGGCGTTCACCAAGGTCGAACAGGTCCGCCGGCTGCACGGGATGAAGGCGTTCTCTGCCCGTAAGCCGGTTTATGCGGGCGATGACACGACCGACGAAGCCGCCTTGATCGCCGTGCGGGACATGCACGGGCATGCGGTGAAGGTGGGAGGAGCCAGGCTGCCCGAGGGCATCCATTACGCCGACGACCCGGCCCAGATGCGCAGGTGGCTTTCGCAACTGGCCTATTTCGGCAATGCGCAGCTGGCCAGCCAGCCGCTGCGCAAGCTGCGTAAACAGGCAACACAAACGCATGACCAGCGGGTGATCATCGTTTCCAACCGCGTGTCGCCCCTGAAAGGCGGCAAGGTCAATACCGGCGGGCTGGCCGTGGCCATGAGCGGTGTGCTGCAGAACCATGGCGGCATCTGGGTGGGATGGAGCGGCAAGGTGAGCGACAGCCGTGCCCCGCAGGAACAGACGCAGGGCGATGTGTCGCACATCGTGCGCGACCTTTCCGCGGCGGAGCATGAGGGGTTTTATCAGCAGTTCTGCAACGGCGTTCTTTGGCCCTTGATGCATGAAAATGTCGGCCTGTCCTCCTTTTCCTCCGCCCCGTATGAAACCTATCTGGAGGTCAACCGCCAGTTCGCCGATCTACTGGTGGAACGGCTGAAGCCGACCGATGTGATCTGGGTGCATGATTTTCACTTCATTCCGCTTGCGGCGGCGCTGCGCGCACGGGGTGTAACCAACCGCATCGGGTTTTTTCTGCACACACCCTTTGCCTCCAAGGATGTGCTGCTGACGCTGCCGGTGCATAAGCAGCTGATGGAGTGCCTTTATGCCTATGACGTGGTAGGGTTTCAGACCCAGCGCGACCTGGAAGCCTTTCGCGATTACAGCGCATCCGAAAACCTCCGGCCGGAGGGCGACGGCGAAACCGCGCGCGAAACGATGTTCGGCCATTTCCCCATCGGCATTCAGACGGAGCGTTTTCATGCCATGGCCGAACGAACCCAATATGACCCCAAGGCCAAGGACCTTCTGGCAAGCCTGGCCGGAAGGCAGCTGATCCTCGGCGTGGACCGGCTGGATTACAGCAAGGGCATCGTGCCGCGCATGAAGGCTATCGATACGATGCTGGCCAATGACCAGAGCCTGCGCAAGGCGTTCTCTTTTCTCCAAATCGCCCCACCCACGCGGGAGGGGGTGGAACAATATGCCCAATTGCGCGCGGAGACCGAGGCGCTGGTCGGCCATATCAATGGCAAATATGCCGATGTGGACTGGGTGCCGATCCGCTTTCTGGTAAGCGGTGTACGGCGGGAACTGCTTGCCGCCTTCTACCGAATGGCGCGGGTGTGCCTGGTGACGCCGCTGCGCGACGGCATGAACCTGGTGGCCAAGGAATTCATCGCCGCGCAGGACCCTGAGAACCCCGGCGTGCTGGTGCTCTCACGCTTTGCCGGTGCTGCGGAAGAACTGCAGCAAGCCATGCTGGTAAACCCCTATGATGTGGAGGATATGGCGAGCAGCATCCGCCAGGCGCTGGCGATGCCCCTGCGCGAGCGAAAGGAACGCTGGCAGGCGCTTTACCGCACCATTTCCAACCAGACGCTGGAGCATTGGTACCAGGATTTTCTGGATGCGCTGACGGGATAAATCTCAGTAATCGTAGATATGCTCTATCTCTATCTTCTCCGCATGGAGCGCACGGAGCAGTTCGGCCAGATCGCCCACCTGCGTGCGGATGACGAGGCGCTGCCTGGTTTCATCGATCAGGATGGGCTGCGAGAAGAGCATGGCGGCCTGTTTGGGCAGGGCATCCCATGGTTTCGGGGCGATGGCGCTGAGTAATATTTCGCCACGGTTACCGGCAATTTCATGGAAATTACCGCCGGCTTCGGCGATGGTTTGCGCCCGCGCGGTGAAGGCCTGATAGCGCGGCAGGAGCAGCATCGTGCCTTCCTTGGCCGGTTTGCCTTGGGGCTTGGCGTCTTTCATGGAAGCAAGTGCAGCATCCGGCAGGTCGCTCACCAGCGTGGCGGTGACAGGCACCGGCGCGTCGTAGGCGGCATGGGTGGCGAGCTTGATGATCCAGGCATAGGCGGCCTTGAAGCCATATTCGAAACTGAGGGCGAATTTGCGCTCGATCTTGCGGAACTTATCGGGGCCGGAAAAGCCGGTCTTGTCCCACACGCCGCGAAGGGCCTTGCCGAAATCATAGAGATACCAGGGATCGACGCGGATGAAATCCACATAGTCGGCGGCTATTTTTGCGGCGTATTCATCCTCTTCAGTCGGCTTGTCACGCGACCATTCGCTGAGGCGGCCGAGGGTATTTTCGTAGACGGATTTTACGGCATATTCGACCGTCAGGCTCGTGCCGATAACCAGCACCATGACGTGATAGCCGATGTTGCGCTGGTATCTGTCATCGCCGGTGATGTCGATGATATGGCCGTAACCGCTCCAGAACTGGGCGATCTCGTGCCAGTAGGGAAAATCACTCGGCGGATGATCCTTGATGAAGCGGGCATAATCGTCGGAACTGTAGACGATCCACCATTCGGGGAAAGTCAGGTAGGTCTGTTCCTCGCCGCGGCGATGTTCCACCGGGGCTTCCACCGGCTCCGCCTGTGCGTGCCAGATGCCGAGACCGATTAACGTAAGAAAAAAGACAGTGATGAGCTTGCGGCGCATTGTCATGACGCGCGGAAACCCATCAGCAGGTTGTCGGACGGGTCGCCTTTTTGCGCAAGCGCTTTGCCTTCAAACGTCAGACCGTGGGCGGCGAGATATTCCACCAGTTTTTCCCTTGCCGTGAAATGGCGAAGCTCCGCAGCATTGACCTCCCATTTCACCTTCAGACCGGCATTGAAGACGGCATGGGCCAGACTGACGAAGGCCCACATGTCGGGGCTGGTGACATCGTGATCGCGCACGATGAAACGCCCGCCCTTGCAGAGCGTGCGGCGGATGGAATCGACGAACGCGTCCAGCTTATCGAGCGGGGCATGGTGCAGGCCGATGTAGCAGGTGACCAGATCAAGGCTGGCATCCGGAATGCCGGTGATGGGCGCGTAATCATTCAGCGGAATGAAATGGCCGAGCGGCTTGATCTGGCCGCGTTCGACGATATCCACCGGAGAATTGGTGGGGGCGACATCGTTGATGAGATACAACGGGCCGGTGAGATTGAGGTGTTTTTTCAATGTGCCGATATAGCGCCCAGTGGTGCCGATTTCGGCATAGCCGTGGATGGCAATATTGGCGCCCAGCAGCTCCAGCGTTTCTTTCGCCATTTCCTGTTTTTGTTTGAAGAGCGCAGGCAGCGCGTAGAAGAGATCGGCAAGGAAGGGCTTGATGCCCGGCAGGCCTGCCTGGATGGCGGTGTAGATGGACTGGTCGTCGCTGTGTTTGCTGACGGCATCGGCAATCAGCGCGTCGAATTTTTTCTCGGGGTAGAGGTGGTAGACATGGGTGAGGAAATCGACGAACCTGGCGCGCCAGGCAGCATTATCATAGATGACGTGAAAATCGCTCGGGTAGCTGTTGGTCGGCGCGGTGAGGATAGGCATCACACCGGTTCCTTGTCGAGGTAGCGTTCCAGCAGTTTGTTCATGAAGCGGCCGTGCGGGTCCACCCGGCGCTTGAGGGCGAAGAACTCCCTGGCGCGCGGATAGGCGGCGAAGAACTGCGCCGGGGTGGCGTGCGGCTGGTATGGCAGGTAATAACAGCCGCCATGGGCGATGGCGGCGTCGATCAGTTCACGCGTCCAGAGGGAGACGCGCTCTTTCGCCAATTGGCCGGTGCCCTGTTTGTAATAGATGACGAAGGAATAGACCTCCTCCCGCGCCCAGGCCATGATGCTGCCGGGGTCCTTGTAGGCATGGCGGACGGAGATGTTGAGCAGGTTGGCGCGGTGCTTGCGTAAAATCATGGTCATTTTGGCCAGGAAGGAATCGAACCGGCCGACGGGCACGAAATATTCCTGTAGCACATAGGTGCTGTATTTGCGGGTGACGGGCTCCAGCTCGGCCACGTCGTAGCTGGCTTCGTAATTGCGCCAGACGATTTTTGGCGTGCGGTATAAAAGCGGGTCGATGATGTGTTCACGCCGCCATTTGCCGAAGGGGGTTTCAGTAAAGGCCCAGATGAAATAACGCTCCAGCCAATAGCCGTTTTTGACCGGTTTCAGACGATGCGGCACGGTGACCGGCTTATCGGTTGTGCGCCAGGTGACGGCGCACATGCGCGTGTAGTCGGGCGGGTAGATGTCGGCATTGTGGAAGATGACGCCCTTGTCCGGCTTGATGTAGTGCAGGAAATACTGGCGGTAATCGCTGGCGAGCAGCTTAATGGCGTCGCGCTCCATCGGCACGTTGTCGGCCAGTTCCAGCGTGGCTTCCACGATGATGCCGAGCGCGCCGTAACCGCCGATGGCGCCGTAGAAGAGATCGCTGTTATGCTGGGGGCTGGCTTCCACCAGCAGTCCGTCGCTCAATACAAGGGCGATGGAGCGGACGGAAAGAATCAGCGGACCAAGGCCGATATAGCGACCATGGGCGTTGACGCTCAGCGAACCACCCACGGTGAAATTGGCATAGGTCTGCATGATCTTGACGGAGAGGTTGTCGCCGTCGATGCGCTCCTGGATGTCGCGCCAGCGGATGCCGGCCTGCACCCGGATGGTTTTTTGCGACGGGTTATATTCCAGGATGCTGTTGAGGCCGCGCATGTCGAGATGGACGCTGTTTTCCAGCGCCGTCTGCCCGCCCATGCTGAAACGGCCGCCGCCGATGGAGATGCGACCCTCGCCCTGGCGGATGATCTGCTGAACCTGTTCCACCGTGCCGGGTTTCATCACGCGCCCCACGGTGATGGGGTTCAGCCGGGTGACGTCGTTCACCAGCAAGGCGTCAGTCATGTGCAGCCCTATCCGTGGAAAGGTGGAGCGATATTCCTAGTGCAGATAGCGCAGCGCCACAATAGCCAGCGTCACCGTGATGGCGCCGCCGATACGGGTGGAGATCTGCGCGAAAGGCATCAGAACCATACGGTTGGCGGCCGTCAGGATGGCGATGTCGCCCGTGCCGCCCTGCCCGCTGTGGCAGGCATTCACGATGGCCGCCTCAATGGGATACATGTTGAGCTTGTGGCCGACGAAGAAGCCGGTGGCGATCAGGCTCAATACCGTGGCCATGATGGTGAGGATGTAGGGAAGCGTGAAGGCGGTCATCAGCTTGTCCCAGGGGGTCATGGCCACGCCGATGGCGAACAGCAGCGGATAGGTGACGCCGACGGAAAAGAATTTATAGACCATGTAGGCGCTGTCTTCCAGACGCGGAGGAAAGGCGCGGGCCAGTTTCACCATCACCGCCAGAAACAGCATGGCCACCGGCGCGGGCAAGCCAAACAGCTCGTGACAAAGCACACCGGCCAGGTAGAGCGAAACGGCCAGCAGCGCACCGGCGGAAAGACCGGCGGCATCGAACGCGAAGCCTTCGCGTTCTTTCGCGCCGGGCGTGGTGATGCCTTCATCGCCGGTTTTCATCAGCTGGCCTTCGCCGGACCATTCCGGTTTCTTTTTGCCGAGATGGTTCAGCATGCCCGCGGTAAGGATGGCGGTGAGGCTGCCGAGCATGACCACGGGGAGAATTTCGGCAAAAAGCGCGCCCTGCTCCTGCCCGAGCACCTGGGAATAACCGATGGAAAGAGGGATGGCGCCTTCGCCCACGCCGCCCGCCATGATGGGAACGACGATGTAGAAAAACGCCTTTTCTGCCTCAAGGCCGAGCGCGATGCCCGCAAGCGTGCCCACACAGGCAGCCACAATGGAACCGGCCGCAAGCGGCACAAAAATACGCAAAAAGCCCTTGATCAGCATATCGCGGTTCATGCCGAGGATGCTGCCGACAATCACGCAGGAGATAAACAGATAGATGAAATTGGTGGATTTGGTGAAGGTGACCACCGGCTCCAGCAGGTGATTGGGGATCCATCCCTTATATACCAGGTATGAGGGAATGAAGGTGGCCAGGATCACCGTGCCGCCGACGCTGCGGATGATGGGAAGGCGTTTGCCGAGTTCCGCACAGGTGGAACCGAAGAAGGAAATCACCGCGATGAACATGGTAATTTCGCTTGGAGCTTCGCTCATCAGGGCGAATGCGCCGATAAGGCAGGCCATCAGCAGGTAAATGGGGACGGGAATGATGCCGATTTTGTAATCGGAAAGCACCCAGATGCGCTTTTGCCAGTTGGTGGTGGGCAATGCGTCCGCGCTGGCATATTCCGCTTTCATGACCTTGCCGCCCTTATTGTCATTGCTGGTTTGGGACGGTTTTTTCTTGCTCATGTCGGTATCCGCCAATGCGTGGTTGGATGATGATTTCACGATGCCTCCCTTATAAGGCGATTTTTATTTTGCGGGTTTCTAGCATCTTGCGCCCGGCCTGTCATGCCTTTTATGGCCAGATGGGCCAGTATTATACCGGCAAATTACCGTGTTTTACGGTTTCACTTAAGCCAGCGGGAGGCGGTTTCCTCCAGATGCTGCCATGCCTGCCGCAGGGCGACCATGGCGTCGTCGGCGGCATGGCCCGCCATATGCTTGACGCCGCCCACCGGATCACGCGACATGCCGTGGATTTCCAGCAGCATGTCGCGCAGCTGGGCGTCGGTAATGTAGCCGCCATTGGCGCCCATCATGCCCGCATAGGTGAACAGCGTGGCGCGGATGCCCAGATCGCCGATGCGGTAGAGCATGGAGGAAAAACCCCTGTTATCCTCATAAAATTTCATGTACCAGCGCGCATTTTTTTCGCTGAAGCCCGCGCCGTCATGCGCGGCTTTTTCAGCTGCTTTCTCAAAAAGGTTTTCTATGCGGTCGTAAGGTTTCTGAAGCCCCGCGCGCATGAGCAGGTAAAAGACCGGATTGTCGATATTCGGGGGATTGGTGCGGTAATATTCAAGAAATTCCCGCGCGTCATCCGGCAGGTAGCGGTTTTGCCTGCGGGCGAGCCCCAACAGCTGAATAGCCAGAAAATCAGTCTCCAGCATATCCTTGAAGGAGGGCAGATGCACCAGAAGCGGCGTATCGTCTGGCCCGGGCATGGCGTACCACGCCTCTTCGGCGGCCAGTTCCTCCCCCTCATCCTGCCGCATGTAATGAATGCAATGGATACGCAGAAGGTCGTCGGCTTTTCGGAACAGGCTGGTCATGGGTTCTTATTGAGGAATGATTATCTCGATGTCGATACGGCAAATTGTCGCAGATGGGCTTAAAAAACGCCCCGTACGGGTTGCGCGGCGGCAAGCCAGGTTTCGGCCTGCTCTCTCAGGATGTCGTCCTTGGCGGCGGCTTCCACCCTCACCTGCTCCTGCAGGTAATGGGGGGCGTCCATGCCGGCCTTGATGCCATCGCCCGCGGCGGTGCCCGCCTGGCGATAACGCGCATTGACGGCGGCAACCTCGCCCGCGGCGAAAACACCGTCCACGGAGGTTTGCGTGCTGCCGACTTCCGTCATCAGGTAGCCCTGTTCATCCATGCGCAACTGGCCATTGAAAAGTTGCGTTTGCGGCGTGTGGCCGATGGCCACGAACAGGCCGCTCACCGGCAAGCCGAGTTCTTCGCCCGTTTCCGTATGGCGCACCATGACGCCACCCAGACGGCTGCCATCGGCCGTCGGGCAGATGGCGGTGAGTTCGGTATGAAAACGTACCGGCACGGGCGGTTCCAGCGCCTCGAACTTGCGCCGCATCGCCTGCCCGGCCCGGAGATGATCGCCCCGCACCAGCAGCGTGACATCGCACCCGACCTGGCGAAGGTAGATGGCCTCTTCCAGGGCGGTATCGCCCCCGCCGACCACGGCCACGGGCTTGTCTTTAAAAAAGCGGCCATCGCAGACGGCGCAGGAAGAAACACCGCGCCCGGTCAGTTCATCCTCATGCGGCAGGCCGAGTTTTTTTGCTTTCGCGCCGGTGGCAACCACGAGGCTGTCGGCAATGTAAAGCTGGCCGGATTCGCCATAAAGCTCAAATGGCCGTTTGGAGAGATCGACGCGTACGATGGATTCCTGCTTCAGCCCCGCGCCCGCACCTTCGGCATGCTGGCGCATACGGTTCATCAGCTCCACCCCGTCAACGGCCTCTGGAAAGCCGGGAAAATTATCCACCATCCAGGTGGTGGTCAGCTGACCGCCGGGCTGGGGACCTTCCAGGATCAGCGTGCGATAGCCCGCCTGCGCGGCATAAACGGCGGCGTTGCAGCCCGCCGGGCCGCTGCCAAGCACCAGCACATCCACCATCACCGCAGGCGGCGGCGCGGCTGCAGCGTTTTTCTTTTGCAAAAGGTTGAATGGCCAGATCATGCCGCGCGCTCAAATTCCATGCTCTGACGGTAGGTGTGGAGCTGGATATGGCCGGTCTGCTCCAGCCCTTCGCGCCAATGGCGGGCGGCTTCGCCGTCCAGGCCGCCATGGGTTGCGGCCACCTGCTCCAGCGCATCCATTACCTGACGGCCCATTACGCGGTCGCCATAGATGTAGACATAGGCGCCGCGCTGTAATCTGTCCCAGATCTCCTTGCCTTCATCACGGACAATATCCTGCACGTACCGGCGGGGTTCCTCGCGCGAGGCGGCAAAGGAGATGCGGTCCAGCGTGCCGTCCTTCCGCAGTTCCTCCAAACGGTCGGCGCACAGCAGGTCCTTGTGCGTTCGGTTGCCGGTGATGAGCCAGCAATGGCCGCTGTGCCCCTGTTCTTTCAGCTCCTGCATCATCGGGATGTAAGGCGCAATGCCGGTGCCGGAGCCGACGAAGATCATGTCCGCCTGCCTGGCGGCGCGGCGCTCGGCGCGGCTGAGGGCGTGGCCATGCTCCCGCGCTTTCCAGGGAAGGCCGAAATGGGAGGGGTCGATGTAGAAATCCAGTTCCTGCCCGTTGGCGGCGGCACGAAGGAAGCGGTTGGCCACGCCTTCCATATGGCGGGTGAAGGTGGGGTCGTCGGCGATGAGTTTTTGCGTGGTGCGTTCGTATTCGATGGGCGAGACGATGATGCTGAGACGGTCGCCATCCATGGCGGCGATGGTGAAGCGGCGCTGGTCGAGCTGTTCGCGCGTGTCCACCAGTTCCTGCGCGGTGACGGGAATGCCGTAAAAGCCTGCCAGCACATCCTTCAGCATGTTGGCATTGCGCCAGGCGTCGATGGTTTCCCGGTTGCCATCGGCAAGCCGTTGCCTCAGCGCGCGCTGGCGCTCGGCCGTCAGGGGGGGCAGGCCTTCCACTTCGCGGTTTGCAAGGAGCTCCAGCATCTTCATGCCCGGCGTCACCAGGTCGATCTTCAGGCGGAGGGCATCAAGCAGGCTCATTTCGCGCGTATGGGTCACGGTGGTGTCGTTCCAGCCGGGGAAGCGGTCGGTCACGGTGACGGGGGTATGGGCATCCAGCCCGGTCAATTTGAGGATGATGGCTGCCTCGTCGGCGTCATTTTCCGGGAAGATGCCGATATAATCCCCCGGCTCTACTTTTGCGCCGATGCCGGGGGAATGGATCTCCACATGCTGGAAGATCTTCTCGCCCTCGGGGTTGCAGGGGTGGTTGTCGATGATGGTGCCGTGATAGAGGCTGCTGTAGCCGGTTTCCTTCTGGCGCTCGGCGAAGGTTTTTTCGCCCGGCTCAATCAGGCCAAGCTGCTGGATGCGGCCGACGAACTCCACCCAGCGTTGCTGCGCGGCGCGTGCGCCTTCCTGAAGGGCGGACTGCAGCAGGGTTTGCCAGTTGGATAACGCGGCGGCGGTCATTTAGGCCACCTTTGCCGGTTGGGAAGCGGTCAGCGCCTCCATGCGGCTGCGGGCTGCGAGCTCATCCTCGATATGCTGTAATTCATGACGCAACTCGTGCAGATGCGCGCGCTCGGGTTTGCCGAGCAGCCGGTCCGCCAGGTTTGCCATCAGGAGCCCTACCCCGCTGGCTGCCGCCCCCGCCGCGATGAGCTGGCGGTCATAAGTGTTGCGCTGGATCGGCGTATGGCCGGGGTTTTCCTGTTTCAGGCGGTTGCGGAGCCATTCGGCGGCGCGTTCCACCGTGGCGGGGGTGAAGCGTGCATCATCCTTCGGCTTGAAGGTGGGGCGGCAACCGGCCATGCCGCCGGGGCAGCCCGGGCAGCCTTCGCACGGCCATGCAAGCTGCTGGCCTTCCGGCGGCGTGCCGTAGGTTTCGGCCACCAGGGTGGCGTCGTCTTTCTGTTCCAGCGTGCCGGGAGCGGCCGCCTCGGCGCCGAGCAGGGCGCGGCCCTTGGCGAGAAAGGCACGGTCCGCCGCCAGCAGCGTGGCGCCGAACCCGGCCACCGCGGCGGCCACGCGCCCGCCCGCACGGGTGATGCGTGTGAGCCAGCCGGGATGTTCCAGCGCATGGACTTCCGTCATCATGGCATGGTGTTTTTCCTGCAGGGCTTCGGTGGAGAGGCTGCCGTAATCCTCGGCGGGTTGATGGATGGCATGCTGTTTCATGTTAGCGCTCCTGCCCTTCATGACGGTCGGCATGGCGGCCGGGGGTGAAAAGCGCGGGCAAGGAACCCAGAATGGCAGGCAGCGCGCAGCAGAGCTGAGCCAGCAGGATGCCACCCGCGCCGGTGGCGCCGTCGGTCAGCTTATCCGCCCCTTTGCAGGCGCCCGGCACCTTGCCGAGGATGCCCGCGATGGCCGCACCGGGGCCGGTGGCGTCCAGATGTTCCTTATCCAGATGGTCGATGCCTGCCACAGCGGTGAGAAACTGCACGCCATGCCCCACGCCAGGCAGGATGGCAGGCAAGGCCACCGCCACGCCCATCAGCTGGCTAGCATCGCGCAGGAAGCGCCCGGCCGCGCCGTTGCGGCCGCTGCGCTGCGAAAGCCGCTCAAGACCAAGGCCGCTGTAATGCCCCAGCACCATGAGGCCGCCACCGGCAAGGGCGTTTTGAATATCGCCCTTGGCAAGGGTGCCGCCCACCACGGGGATGTGTTCCAGCGCATAGGCCACCGCCCCGGCAATGCCCGTATATTGCGTGGGGGTGTGGGTGGTGGGGCTGTTGGCGATGAATTTGACGGGGCTGTTTTTTTCGATCAGCGGGCAGCAATAGCGGGCGAGAAAATCGAAATCCCCCAGTTCGCCGCGGGCTTTTGCCCCTTCCGGCGAAGCGCCCACGCCAAGCTGCTTGAGCAAGAAGGGTGACAGCGCAATGGCGGCTGAACCAATGCCCGCATAACGCAGTACGCGGTCGAGCATGCTGTGGTGATGCTCGGGCGAAAGGTTCTGTTCGGGAACGAAAAACTGACGCGGCTGACCGACCGGGCGCGCCGATGGCGCGGGTATGCGCATGTCTTCCTGATGAATGGACGTGGCCAGCTGGGGCATGCTTATTCCTCAATCACGCAGCAGATTTAGCCCCGCTGCGTGACCGAATGATGACAAAAGACCGGATTATTACAGGCCTTTTTTGGCAGGGGCTTCCTGCTGGTATTTGCCATTGTTGTCGTGCTTGTCGCAGGCCTGGGCTGGGCTGAATGCGACAACGGCAAAGGTAAGGGCAAGCAGGGAAAGAAGGGTTTTCATGATGATACTCCTTGGTTGGCGATGCTTTTATACTATCCGGCGCATGGATGCGCCATGCGGCATTTGGCCGCAGCCCGTCAATAACCGCGCCGCGCCGGAGACGGATAATAACGGCGGGGGAGGATGTTGTAGGGCCCATCAAAGCGGTTCTGGCCAAAACGGCGCTGTTCTTTGCCTTCGGCGCGGGTTGCGCGCCAGGTATTGCGGGAATCGCTTTCCAGCCCCTCCTGCTGGGATTTTGTGGGCTGGCCCAGGTCGTTCCAAGCGCTGCGGGTATCCTTGTCCAGCTGGCCACTGGGAGGCACCGTGCGCCCCCAGGCATTTACATCCTTGATTTCACGCGGCTTTTTCACCGATGGCTGCGCTTTTTCGGTTTTTACGGCATCTTCCTGCGCGGAGGGAGCCGGTGCGGCCAATGACTGCGCCATTGCCGGTGCGGGAACAAGCCATAAGGCTGCGAACAGGGTGAGATGGTGCTTCATGCGGCAAGGCTAGCAAAAACCAATGCTTTTGTCTGTGGGCAAGTTGGGGTAAAGGGCGTATTTTCATAAATAAGTAAAAATATTAAGCTATTTTTCTTTTTCCACAGGGATGACCGCGCGATGAACCAACTGCCGCCCACCAACGATTTAATGCAGTTGAGCGTGCCTCATGTCACCGTGAAACATCCGGCCCATCTACGCAAGGTGAGCGTGAGCACCCTGGATAACGGGCTGCTGGTGGTCAGTCAGGACCCTATAGGGCTGAGGGATATTCTCTCTCCAAAAATAAAAATCCCCAAGTTTTTTGAACAGATTGAGCCGGAAACCTCACCCGATTCCCCCGTCAAGATCATGTTCACCGTTAAGGCCGGCATGCTGCAGGACCCAGAGGGCAAGCAAGGGCTGGCGCATATGCTGGAGCATCTTATCCTGACGCAAAACCAGGCGTGGCAGGGGGAACGGCCCCTTATGTTCAAACTTGAGGAATACTGCCAGGATTTTAATGCCCACACCAGCCTAGAAGAAACGGTGTTTGAAGTGACCCTGCCGCGCAAGCACGTGCCAAGGGTTTTTGATCTGCTTGCCAACAGCATACGCACCGGCCTGGTGGACGCGGAGCGCGTTCTGCCGGAAAGCGGTGTTATCTCGGCTGAAATGGCAATGATAGAGGATGACTTCCTCCGCAACCTCCTATACCAGGCGCAAGCTCTTGCACATGGAGGGAAAATTGAGCGGGCCCTTATCGCCGGCTCGCAGGAGAGCGTTGAGTCCATTACCGCAAAGGATATCCACAGCTTTCATCAGCGTTATTATACGCCACCCAACATGGCTGTTTCCGCCAGCGGCGCTATTTCTCACGCGGAACTGCTTGCCCTGTGCGGACATTATTTCGGAAATGCCAAGGTGGGTGAACGCACCGCTTCCACAGATGCGCCCTTCACTCCGGCCGAGGCGGCGATCGAGCGCCCCACCGCGCAGCTTGGCCTGGCCTTATGCCTGCCTTCGCTTGACAAAAGACACCCCAACAACCTGGCTAACGGTCTGGCGGTAGGGCTTTTTCTCAATCATTACCTGCTTAGCCAGCTGCGCGAGCAAGGGATCAGCTACCTATCCGCCGGGTTGACCGGGACGGTGTTCAATGCGCTCCATGACGACGGGCTTATTCTGGTGCCTACCACGCCTGACAAGCTCGAACGCGCGGTGAAGGTGCTCTGCACCCTGCTGACGGATTCCACAAAAACGATGAATAAAACGCTGTTTGACAAAATCATCTATGACATTAGAAGCAATATACAATCATCTGTTATTGAATTAAATTTCAGCGATTCTCACTATGTCTCGCAAACCTTGCTGCTCCATGGCGAATCATCCGCCCCCATTCGCCCTCAGGAAGTGCTTGAGCTCGTCAACCGCCTTAGCTTGGATGACCTGCGCGAATGCATCGCCTCCCTTGCGGAAGGCGAACCCACCATGCTGGCCTATGGGCCCGTGGCGGAAGCCGAAAAGCTTGCCGGCAAAACGATTCAGGACATGTTCTTCACACCCGTGAAGCAAGCGCTGGCGGCACAAAGGGAAGCGCGGCAGGCAAATCCGCCACCTTCCCCTCAGGTAAACTGGATCGACAATTATAACCATATTATTAAAGAACGCGCGACAAGCACTTTAAAAAACACTATAAATAATCTTTCATCGCGGGATCATTTAACGGCCAGCTCACTCCTAGAACAAGGCAAGGCATTAGAAATAAGCGATAACATATTGTATAAAATTGGCGATGACGCAGCTACTAGCGCCCTTCATAACCTTAGAAACCGCCATCACTCCTTTGATGCAAAAGAACATTCTTTCAACCTTTCTACCAAAGAACTATCCAGACAGATTGCCGCTTATTGGCTGAAAGGCGTTTCTGCCGACTTAACAGAGAAGCCACCGCTCATTCTTGTGAACGGCATGGATGGCAGCGCTGCGGAGCGGCTTGCGAGACGGCTGCCACAGGACAGGCTGCTGGATGGGGGGCAACATTTCTGGCAGGTTTGCGAACATGGACTGCATCATGCGGAACAGGCACCGCGCATATTGGAAGACGAACTGACGGAGAACGCATCTCAGCACGGAATCGCCCTGATCAGCCAGGATGCGATTTTCGACCTTATCACCGGGCGCGATGCCGCCAAGCTGCCACGCGCGCTGACCAAGGCCCTCAAGCCCGTGCGCGAATGGCTGGATGCGCAGGGTTTCGAGCGGGAGCTGGACAAACGTATTGCGCTATCTCCGCTGCTGGAAGCGCTGGAAGGGCAGCTGCTGAAAGCGGCAGCGGATAAATCCCTTCCCATCATCTGGCATGGCCAGGAAGCGCCGGAAGCCCTGCTGGCGCGCGCAGGCATCGGCCCGGAACAACTGACGCGTTATCAGCCCTCCATCATGGCGGTGCATGGTGAAGCGCACCTGATGGCCGAGGAGAATGCCAAGCGCTGGGAATATTCACGCGGCGGACTGCCCGCCATGGCATACTGGAACAGCCATGAGGCAGCAGCCGGGGCATGGCGCGGCAGGCTGGAGGGCATCGCCCAAGGAGGGGAGATTCTGCCCGCCACGCCTATCTGGCTGGTGCAGATGGGGTTTGACCATATGGAAGGCAGGCCAAGCTTTCAACTGATGGGCAAGCGCGAGGGGCTGGATGTTACGCTGGCGGCAGGCCTGACGGATAAAGCGGCCGAAAAGGTTCGCGGCTGGTTTGGCCCCGCCGGGCAGATTGAAGCGGCGCGGCTGAGCCCGGACCAGCAGCAGGCGGCGATTGCAGCCATGGACGGCAGCATCGGCGATATTTCAAGCGAAGCAGCCGCCTTAAAGGAAATAACCGGGCCCGCAGCGGCCTGAGCGCCTATCATGGTGGTCTTTACACCGTCACCAGCCACAGCATCACCGCCAGCGCCACACCGCTGCACAGCACGGTGCTGACGGTGATGGCGGCCATCAGCCCGGCATTGGCATCAAACTTCTTGGCAAGGATGTAAGACGAGGCCGCTACCGGCAGCACGGAATAGACCATGGCGATGGATAGCGGTTCGCCCGCCACGCCCATCAAACGGCAACAGGCATAGACCAGCGCTGGATTGACCACGAGCTTGAGGAGGTTGACCAGCAGCAGGGTGAGCTTGGCGCCGCGGATGACGTGCAGGTCGATGCCTACGCCCACAGTAAAAAGGCCGAGCGCCAGAGAGGCGTTGGCAAGGATGGTAATCATCCCCT